>NZ_JACJOR010000099.1:0-3348 GCF_014695615.1 Leptolyngbya sp. FACHB-711 | reverse complement strand
ATGTGATTCGGCAAGCTCGTATGGATGAAAACGGTGAGAGAACCTGGTGGTAGAAGAATTACTTTGGCTTGCGCGAAACAGTAAATTTGTTTCAAATAAAGTCAGAGAATTTTGTTCTCCGATCGGTTGATTTTTCAGCGCAAATTTCATTAAAACGCTCTTTTTTTAGGAGGAATTATGAATCAGTTAAGCAGAGAAAGCCTGCCTCAAGATATCAAAGATGTTCTGCCGGAAGAAGCTCAAGGAATCTTTGTTGCAGCCTATAACAGCTTCCTGGATAATAGCCAGGATGAAGCTGCTGCTCGTGAAGTTGCATGGCAAACGATTAATAATAATTCCCGCTTTGCTCGCGGCGAAGATGGCAAATACGTGACCGTGGATGAATACGATGGTGGTCACGATCGCCCCCTTGCCAATATGCCCAGCTCGTAAGCAAGATTGGCTTTGGGCAATTTGTTCTGTGCAATTCTAGTGCAATCAAAGAAGTGATCTTCCTAAGGTTAGGCAAGCTAGGGCTTGCCTTTTTTGTTGCAGGTTTATCAGCAGAGAAGCGATGTCGCTTACAGAATTTGAGCGGACGGGTATCCTGAATCTCTGTAAGCAAGATAAAACCCCTTCTAGATTGCCAAACTACCAATGAAGTTTCGTGTGGATTTGCTGTTTTCGTCTCGTTTTATGTCTCGCTTTAGCCGCCGAACCGATTCTCCGCAAAATCAATTTTTGAAACAGTCTTTCCGACGCGGATTTGCCGCGCTGTCTCTAATTCTAATCGGCTTAGTGGGGTCGTTTCTGCTGAAGGGAGAACTGCTTGGCATCGCCTCTGCTCGTGCTGCGAGTCCGCCTGTGAGCGAAATTCGGGGTGTCTGGCTCACCAACGTAGACAGCGAGGTGATGTTTAGCCCCGATCGGCTGGACAATGCACTGCAAACCCTGCGGCAAATGAACTTCAACACGGTCTACCCAACGGTGTGGAACTGGGGCTATACGCTCTATCCCAGCCCGATTGCACAACAGGCAAGCGGTGTGGCGATCGATCCGCGAGTGCCAGCTTTGCAGGATTGGCAAATGCTGTCTGACTTGATTCAGAAAGGGCATCAGCAAGGATTAACTGTGATTCCCTGGTTTGAGTTTGGCTTTATGATCACGGCTGAATCAGAAATTGCGCTGCGGCATCTTGACTGGATCACCAACCGACGAAACGGTAGCCAGATTTGGCAAGACGGTATTTATCAGCGTCGCTGGCTCAACCCCTTTAAGCCAGAAGTGCAGCAGTTTATTCTCGGTTTGATTCTGGAGATTGTCACTCACTACAACGTAGATGGCATCCAATTTGACGACCATCTGGGACTGCCTGACGACTTTGGCTACGATGCTTACACGGTGCAGCTTTATCGCCGTGAGCATCAGGGCAAACTGCCCCCTGCGAGTCCGCAGGATCCAGAGTGGGTCAAATGGCGGGCAGACAAAATTACCGCGTTTATGAGAACGGTGTTTCAAGCCGTCAAAGCCCGCAAGCCCAATGTTCTCGTTTCTCTGTCGCCCAACAGCTATCCCTTTGCCTATCGCCACTTTTTGCAGGACTGGCGCAACTGGGAGCGATCGGGCTTGATTGAAGAACTGATTGTACAAATTTATCAAGGCAATTCGCAGCGATTCCTTGCAGAGCTTTCCCGTCCCGAAGTGCAGGCAGCCCGACAGCATATTCCCACTGCGATTGGTCTCCTGACCGGCCTTAAAGACACTCCGGTTCCCATTCGGCAAGTGCAGCAGCAGGCAATCTGGACGCGCGATCGACGCTTTGCAGGTATTTCCCTATTCTTCTACGAAAGCCTGTGGAACCTCAGCCGCGAAAGACCGCAGGATCGGCAGGCAGTGCTGCGATCGATCATGGCAGGGCAAGTGAGGCGTCCGAGCGTGTTGGATAAAGGGGGAAATGATTAAAAATCCTCCACATGGGTACTCTATCCACTGAAATCGCCTGTTATAACAGAACCGATGAGTTACCTGTCAGGGTTCATCCATTCGGGGACTCACGTTTTGCTCCGTGATTGCTCTGTTGTCACAGGATGTTCGATCGATGGTGTACTCAGTGCGAATGGTCTTGGATACGTGGCTGAAGCATAGTACGGCTCAAGGCTCAAAGCTCCCGGAAAACCAAAAAGAGTTTGTTCGGGCAGGAACCGTGTTGCCGATCGTCGCGTTTGAATCGGCTGCTGAGAATCATTGGCAAATCACGCTCGGTCGAAATGCACAGGGTCAGCAGATCCAGTTCCAGGGCAGGAATACCTGGTTTGTATACCGTCCTGCGGCGCAAATTTTGCAAGACGGACAGGCGATATCAAGCACTTCCCCATCAGGGGCAGTCACTCCCTCGTCCCCTACTTCTCCTTCTGCATCTACATCTATGTATAGTCTCCGCACCGTATTGGATACCTGGCTGAAGCAAACCACCGGGCAGGGTTCGACCCTTCCAGATGACCAGCGACAGTTTGTGAACAATGGAACTGTTTTGCCACTGAATAGCTTTGCAACTGCCAACAATGATCACCTGAAGATTACGCTTGGTCGGAATGCCCAGGGTCAGCAGCTTCAGTTCAAAGGTCGAAATACCTGGTTTGTTTATCGTCCTGCGGTGCAGATCCTGCAAAATGGCAAGCCGCAGTCTCCCAGCCCGGCTCCCACTCCCGCGCCTCGTCCGCAGCCGTCTAAGTTTAGTATTCGGCCGCTGATTGATACTTGGCTCAAGCAAACTACCGCTCAGGGAACGAGCCTGCCAGACAGCCAGCGACAGTTTGTAAACGGCAGCACTGTTTTGCCGATCGTCGCCTACGAAGTTGCGCCCGATAATCATTTACGAATCACTTTGGGCATTGATGCTCAGGGAAACCAGGTGCAGTTTAAGGGTAAAAATACCTGGCTCATTTATCAGCCTGCGGTGCAGTTGCTTCGAGATGGACAGCCGATCGGCAATTCTCCCACTCCAAGCGGAGCGCGGCAGATTAACAGCAAGGGGCTACGGCTACTAAAGTCGTTTGAGGGGCTGCGGCTTGAAGCGTATCTGGATGCCGTCGGCGTCTGGACGATCGGCTACGGCACGACTTCGGGCGTGTTTCCGGGACAGCGGATCACCGAGGCACAGGCAGAAGAATTCCTGCGGCGTGATCTGCGGCGTTTTGAAGCAGCGGTGACGGATTTAGTGACAGTTCCGCTGAACGACGATCAGTTTTCTGCACTGGTGTCGTTTACCTACAACGTGGGTGAAGGCGCCTTTGGGGGGTCAACCCTGCTGCGCCTGCTGAATCAGCGCGACTATCGTGGGGCTGCTGAGCAATTTCAGCGGTGGAATCT
>NZ_JACJOR010000098.1:0-6319 GCF_014695615.1 Leptolyngbya sp. FACHB-711 | reverse complement strand
GCGTGGTTACGGTTAAAGGAACTGCTGCTTACAACGGCTCTGGGCTGGATTCCGCGTAAGCCAGGGATCGTGTTCCGGGGTTTTGCCTATCGGCAGTTGTTTAACCAATTGGGTCGGTCGGTGATGATTGACTACGGCGTGGAGTTGCGCCAGCCCAATCAGATCAAAATTGGCGAGGGTGTATATCTGACTCATCACGTTTGCCTTGATGCAAGCGGTAAAAATAATTCGATCGTGCTTGAAGCAGATTGCCATCTTGATAGCGGGGTTCGCTTGAGCACCATGTCAAACAATAGCCAGATTGTGCTGCATCAAAATGTCGGTCTCGATCGCGGCGTTGATATTCGTTCCCTGGAAAATGGATTGGTGGAAATTGGCAAAGGAACTTACATTGGTCCCTATGTGTGCATGGCAGGTCCAGGACACATCAAGATCGGCAAGCAATGTATGATCGCCTCCCACACAGGCATTTATGCCAACAATCACAACTTTGATGATTTGACTTGCCCAATCGTACTTCAGGGCGTGACCACCGAAGGCATTGTGATCGAAGACGACTGCTGGTTAGGGACAGGCGTAAAAGTGATGGATGGCGTGACGATCGGACGGGGCAGTGTGGTCGGGGCAGGGGCAGTGGTGACAAAGGATATTCCGCCTTATTCAGTGGCAGTGGGCGTTCCGGCAAAAGTGATTTCACGCCGGGATAAGGATTTGCAAACTCAGCTTAAAGCAAGCCGCAGTGAATTTGCCATGAATTAGTCTTTATGCTGGGGTCGAAGGGGCTTCCTCTTTCCTTTTCAGAGGAGCGATGTAAAATGAAGCAATCCTGGCAGGCAAGACTGCATGATCAAGACTGCATGATTGAGTGAAGCGGCTGCGATCGAGTGTTCTGAGTGTTCTCTCAAAGAGTACTCTAGCAATGAGCAGGGTTTCGCTGAATGGCAGAAGCTTCTGCACGATCGAAGCTGCCTGGTTCAATGTGCTTGATTTCAAGAGACTTGATTTCAGGATGCTTGATTTCAAGAGGCTTGATTCCATCTGCCCAATTAAATTTGCTGCCCTGGCGCATGCTGCCAAAATTCTACAAGCTTGTAGAACGACTCAAAGTTAAGGAAGGGATCAGCAAATTTGTTGAACTGCTCTACTGCTCTGCGGTGAAGCAGCCCTCGCCCCTTCGCCTTAAACCTTTGCTGGCATGGCAATTCTACACGGCAACTGGATTACTCACCGTTCCTTTCCCAGCGATGCAGCCCCCCAACCCGATGCAGCAGATCAATATTTCTTGCTTTGGGGAGAAACTTGGCGGCGCGTTGAGCCGATGCAAAGTCATTCCTCGGTTGGTGAAGGTCACTCAGGGGCGATCGACTCAGGCGTAACTGATTTTGGCCTCAACCCGTTTTGTATGACCGAGGCAGAGCTGCGCGACTGGCTGCGATCGCTGCACCAAGCCCGTACCCTGAATTGGACGATTGCCGAATTTGCGCTGGAAGTGCTGATCCCAACCGGAAGCCGTTCCCGTAAACGAGCTGCTACGGTTGTAGAACCTGTGTCCTCCCCCCGCTGGCAGTCGGTTTCGATCGCCCTACCCACCTACCTTTTTCCTTCAGAAGACCCTGAACACAATTCGCCTGCGGTACTGCCCCAGCATTCAGTAGCAGATGTCTTGCCCGAAGAATCTCAATCCTCAGAAAATTTGCCTGAACTTCAGCTTCAAACCTGGCAGGTGCAGGGTATTCGCTTAACGATTGATGAAGCCCTCGCTTTTTTGCAGTCCCTTCCACTCAGTTCCGTGAATGACGATCTCACGTCCTGGATGGGAGCCGATTTGCGCTTCTGGTCGCACATCCGCCGCTGGCATTTAGACCTGATGGCACGCGCCAAGTTTTTGCCTTTGCTTCAGCCGCAGGACGATGGGGCGATCATTCACTGGCAGGTGTTGATCGATAGCGCAGTTGATCAGGCGCGCCTGGAGCAGTTTGCCCGTCAGATGCCGCCCCTCTGTCGCACTTATTTCTGCCGGACTGATGAATTGGAATTGTCCTGTGAAGAGCTAGAAAATTCGGTTTCTCCGATCGATGCCCACACGCTGCTGCTGAACTTTCTCAATCAGGCGACTCATACGCGGTTGCGGTCGGTTGCTGCCGTCACGCCGCTGCCCACCACCACCCTGATTAAAGATCTGCCGCTGAAGGAATGGCTTCAGGCATCGGGCACACAGCCAATTTTGACCGCCGATCCGGTGAGGCTCGATCGCCTGCAAAACACGCTGAAACAGTGGCTTGCTCCGGTTCAGCCCTATCTCTCCCAGCAAATTGCCGCCTTTCGCACCTGTTTCTATCTGCATCCGCCGAGGGAAGGTCAGCAGGACTGGACGCTGGAATATTTCTTGCAGGCAACGAATGACCCAGAATTTCTCGTTAGTGCCCGCACCGTCTGGCAGAACCCGGTGGCGCGGCTGGAATATCTGGGACGGACGATTGACGCCCCCCAGGAAACGTTGCTGGCAGGCTTAGGCTTAGCATCGCGCCTGTATCCGTTGCTGGAACCGAGCCTTCAGCAGCAACAGCCCCAGTCCTGTCTCTTGAATCCGCTCCAGGTGTATGAATTTATCAAGTCCACTGCCTGGCGATTGCAGGATAGCGGTTTCGGTGTAGTGCTGCCGCCCAGTCTCTCCCAGCAGGAAGGATGGGCCAATCGACTCGGACTGCGAATTCAGGCAGAAACGCCCAAACTTAAACCCAGCCAGCGTCTCGGGCTGCAAAGCCTGCTGAACTTTAAGTGGGAACTGACGATCGGCGGACAGCGACTTTCCAAAGCCGAATTCGATCGCCTCGTCACCCTCAACACGCCCCTGGTGGAAATTAACGGCGAATGGGTCGAGCTGCGATCGCAGGATATCCGCGCCGCCCAAACCTTCTTTGAGAGCCGCAAAGACCAAATGGCTCTGTCGCTAGAAGACGCACTGCGGATCAGCACAGGGGATACCCAGGTGATCGAAAAACTGCCCGTCCTCGGCTTTGAAGCATCTGGTGCCCTGCAAGAGCTGGTGAATACGCTGACCAAAGGCAACCAGAGCGTCGAACCCATCCCGGTTCCCGAAGCCTTTCAGGGAGAGCTGCGTCCCTATCAGGTGCGGGGAGCCTCGTGGCTGGCATTTCTGGAGCGGTGGGGCTTGGGAGCTTGCCTTGCTGACGATATGGGTTTAGGAAAAACCCCCCAGTGTATTGCGTTTCTGCTGTACCTTCTAGAACAAGACGCGCTGACCGACCCGGTGCTAATTGTCTGTCCCACTTCGGTGCTGGGCAACTGGGAACGAGAGGTAAAGCGATTTGCGCCCGATTTGAAAACTCTTGTGCATCACGGTGACAAACGCTCGCAGGGCAAAGCTTTTGCCAAAGCCGTCAAAGGCAACCATCTCGTCATCACCAGCTATCCGCTCGTTTATCGCGACTTAAAAGATCTGCAAACCGTTTCCTGGCAAGGCATCGTGCTGGACGAAGCGCAAAACATCAAAAACGCGGACGCCAAACAATCGCAGGCAGTGCGGCAGCTCCAGGTGCAGTTTCGCGTTGCCCTCACCGGAACTCCCGTCGAAAACCGACTGGCAGAACTCTGGTCAATCATGGATTTCCTCAATCCGGGCTACCTCGGGCCCAAAAACTTCTTCCAGCGACGGTTTGCCATCCCGATCGAACGATACGGTGATACTGCTTCGCTTAAAACCCTGCGATCGCTCGTTCAGCCCTTTATGCTGCGCCGTTTGAAGACCGATCGCTCCATTATTCAGGACCTGCCCGAAAAGCAGGAAATGACCGTCTTTTGTGGGCTGACTTCCGAGCAAGCCGACCTGTATCAGCGATTTGTCGAGCAGTCGTTGACCGACATCGAATCCGCCGAGGGCATCCAGCGAAAAGGTAAAATCCTCGCGTTGATTACCCGCCTGAAGCAAATCTGTAACCATCCGGCTCTGCTCGGAGACGAGACTGCGATGTCTAAAGCGGCTCACCTCGATGCCCACTCCGGCAAAGTGCAGCGGCTCGAAGCCATGCTCGAAGAAGTGTTGGCAGAAGGCGATCGATCCCTGATCTTCACCCAATTCGCTGAATGGGGCAAACTCCTGCAAGCCTATCTGAAAGACCGCTTCAGCCGCGATGTGTTCTTCCTCTACGGCAGCACCGCCAAGAAACAGCGCGAAGAAATGATCGATCGCTTCCAGAACGATCCGCAGGCTCCGCGCATTTTTATTCTGTCCCTTAAAGCAGGCGGCGTTGGACTCAACCTTACCCGCGCCAATCATGTCTTTCACTTCGATCGCTGGTGGAATCCCGCAGTCGAAAACCAGGCAACCGATCGTGTCTTCCGCATCGGGCAAAAGCGCAACGTTCAGGTGCATAAATTTGTCTGTAACGGTACGCTGGAAGAGCGCATTCATGAGCTAATTGAAAGCAAAAAAGCCCTTTCGGAACAGGTTGTGGGAACTGGGGAAAACTGGCTGACAGAGCTAGATACCGATGCGCTGAGGAATTTGCTGTTGCTCGATCGATCTGCCGTCATTGAGGACGAGGATTCCTAACTGTTCTCCTTCAGGTAAAAGCAAAGTGAGCACTGCTGAATCCAAGGATGAATGGTGGAGTCCCAAACCGCCCCTCACCCCCATCCGATAGGGAACTGCCAGTCCCTTCAATAAGTCCCTCGCCCCCAACAGGAGACTAGCGGCAGCGAGATTGAGGGGGAGGGTTGTAAAAGTGGGATGCTGCCTATGCGGTAGCACATCGTTGTGCGGGTTCTCACTAAAAACCCCAGCTCGATCGCACGTTTTATTGCCTTTTTTATTGCCTTTTTACAGAGCCGCTTTCCCTCCGAAATAATCGGTGAATTGAGGCAATTGGGTCGTGTGCAGGGATTAGCACGATCGATGAATTCTAAGGATTACAAATGAGGAATAGCGATAGTGAAAAAAACAGGCTTGTAAATGCTTTCCTTCAGCACAAACAATGGCAAAAAAAGTTTGAGTTTGAAAATTTTGATGCGTTTATGGGCATGATTAGCTCTAGCAAAGAAATTGCCTGAATCCAGAAATTATTTGATTCCAATCGTTGCTTTCTGACAAGCAGCTAGGGAATTTCTATGTCTTTTTCAGGCGGCTCTGTGTTGCTCAGGCATTAGTTCAGGAAGTTGTTTCCTGGCAGCTTCAATTTATGGATGCGAAGGAAGGTTAAGACCTATGGCGCAAGATTCAGGCTACAAATTTTCAGAGGCAATTAAGGTTAAGCTCGATCAAGGAAAGCTTAATCTTAATGGAGCAATCAGCTCCTCTGGCGAATTTGATATCTATCAATTTAAGCTCAAGCAACGCAGCAAATTTGATTGTGCTCTCAACCTTGACGATGACGATGTTGAGCTAGCTTTATTCGATCGTCGAGGCAATCAAATTTCGGTTTCAGACAATGATGACGGCGACGATGACGACGACAATAACTCAAAGTTTCGTACCCGTTCCAGAGTTCAAAACAGCCCGCTGTCGATTAAAAAAACGCTGAGGGCAGGACTCTACTTTCTGGGGATTCGATCGCTTGAACAAGACACTGAAACCGAAGCAACAGAAATTGAGTATTCCTGTGATTCTTCTGCAATCGAGCTACCCGGACGCACCCGCAAAGAAGCACTAAAGATCAATTCCAAAAAGCTGAAGCTTAAGGGATCTTACCGCTATTCGGGGACGCTCAGCAGCGACAGCCCAGTTGGGTTTTATCAATTTAATCTGACCCAACAAAGCAGTTTTAGCAGCTTCGTGAAAAGCCTCGGCGATGATGTGGAAATTGAGCTGTATGACAGCAATCAGCAGCAAATCACAATTTCTAACAACAGCCTTCAACTTCTGGATACGGGCAAATATTTTGTCAAGCTGAGCCTGAAGGTAAAAAGCGAAAGCGTTGATTATAAGCTGAAGCTGAAGTTTGATGCAGTGCCGATCGACTTTAGCGGCAACAATGTCAGTGCGGCTCGTGTTGTTTCCGCCAGTCCCAGTGTCAGTGTCTTCAAAGATTATGTTGGTGTGCTAGATTCAGACGACTATTACAAAGTGAATATCGCATCGCCGAGCAGCCTCAATCTAGTGCTAGATGGTTTAGCAGCTGATGCCAATTTGGAAGTGCTGGATCAGAGCGGGACGGTGGTTGGCAGTTCAAATGTCCCAGGAACCGCAAAAGATCTGGTCAACCTGAGCCTAAAGGGTGGCACTTATTATGTGCGTGTCACTGCGGGCGCAAACGCTTCAACCAGCTACAATCTCAGCTTTACCTCTGCTCCACTAAAGCTA
>NZ_JACJOR010000097.1:0-13071 GCF_014695615.1 Leptolyngbya sp. FACHB-711 | reverse complement strand
TAAGATAGAAAGAAATAGCGACTAAGATTTACATTCATCCCGCCAGGCACGAGGTCATGACAGCTCAAATTCCAGTTGAGAAGAAGAAATTAGACAAAGCCCCCCTTTCGCTGCGCTATATGGGCGATCGTGTCCTGCGGCAGCCTACCAAGCGGTTTACCAAAATTGACGATGAAGTGCGGCGGCTAGCGCGCCAAATGCTGCAAACGATGTACACCGAAGACGGCATCGGGTTAGCTGCGCCTCAAGTTGGCATTAATAAGCAAATGATTGTGGTCGATCCCCAGCCGGATGAGGCAGCAAATCCGCCGATCGTCCTCATCAATCCGGTGATTATGGCTGAAAGCGATGATTTGTCCGTAATTCAGGAAGGCTGTCTTAGTATTCCCGGCGTGTTTATGGACGTGACTCGCTCGAAAGTCATCGAAGTGTCCTACAAAGACGACACCGGGCGACCCCAGAAACTGCGGGCAGACGGACTACTCGCGCGAGTCATTCTCCATGAGATTGACCACCTGAATGGCATTTTGTTTGTTGATCGAGTTGACAATGCGATCGCCATGAACCAGGAACTCGTGAAGCACGGCTTTTCCGTCAAAGATGTGCGGCGGATTAAATAGCCTGGTGAGCGTTTCACTCCAGCAATTCTAAATTGAACGAACTGGCGGCGGAAAGTGATTTCATGCCGCCCCTTTTTGTATAAGAATATTAAAATTTGCACTGATTCATAAAAGGTAGGATC
Organism: Leptolyngbya sp. FACHB-711; assembly: GCF_014695615.1. Lineage (NCBI taxonomy): Bacteria > Bacillati > Cyanobacteriota > Cyanophyceae > Leptolyngbyales > Leptolyngbyaceae > Leptolyngbya > Leptolyngbya sp. FACHB-711. The sequence continues at coordinate 12,329 of NZ_JACJOR010000097.1, read as the reverse complement.
TCGAGTGACTCCAAAAAGTGGTGTGCTGTTAGCAGGTTCCTGTGTGGCGGCGATCGCAGCCGTTGGTTCAGTCTTTGAACTCTCTTCTGGAATGCCTCAGCTTGGAACTGTGACAACCAGCATTATTTTGACGTTTGCTGTGCCGCTCACCGCAATTTTCTTTGTAGCGGCAGTGCAGGATGCTAGAGCCAATCAGTAGAACCAAATTTAAACAGCAAACAAGAAGCAAATATAATCAGCCAATCAATCGCGTGAGCGGCTAGCCGGATTTATCCACCCTGTCCCATTTCCAGCATGACTGGATCTCGCCCTGCTTCGGCTTTCCTTCGACAAGTTCATCCTCTGGATCAAACCAGTTCACCAATCATCTTTGTTTTGGTGACTCCTTCGAGTGTGCTGATCGGGCGAGACCCACGCTGCCAAATTGTGCTGGACTCTCAAATCTACGGTGGCGTGTCGCGTCAGCACGTTCGGATTTGCCCCTCTGCGTTTTCGCCCTCTGGCTGGGAAATTTGCGACCTCAATAGCGCAAACGGAACCTACATCAACGGGCAACGGCTTCAGGGATGCCGCTTTCTACGAGATGGCGATCGCATTACGCTGGCAAAAGATGGAGTGCAATTTCTATTTGCGCTACCGCTAGTCGAAGGAAAATCTCCCGACGGAAAATTAGCCCTGCCGACTCTACCCTCGTCGTCCTCAGCCGGAGTACCGCCTCCCGTACCAGATACCGTGACGATGAGCCAGCTTTTTCCGATTCTTTCGACCGGACAAGACTTGCGCCACAAGGCATATCTCATCCCCGGCGTGATGACCGTTGCCTTTGTGGTGCTGATGTTTGTGTCGATCGGTCAGTCTGGGCTGTTTAATTTGCTGCTAGCCGCCTACATTGCGGGCATCGCCTACTTTTTTGTCTATCAGCTCTGTGGCAAACAAAAGCCCTGGTGGGTGCTGCTAGGTGCTGCTCTAACCAGTACAATTCTGCTGCTTAGTCCGGTGCTGCCGCTCTTTTTATGGCTCTTTCGAGAGCTATTGCCAGGGCAAATTCCCCGTCCTGGAGAGGCAATCAGTCTACCGTTCGTTCTGATGAGAATGCTGTTTGGGGCAGGCTTAATGGAAGAGCTTTTGAAGGCACTCCCCGTTCTGATAGCACTCTGGCTAGGGACAAAGCTTCGATCGCCCTATCGCGAACAGATCGGCATCTGGGAACCGCTTGACGGCATCTTGCTGGGCACTGCCTCAGCCATTGGCTTTACGCTGCTGGAAACGCTGGGACAATACGTGCCAGGAATTATCAACGACGTGACGCTTCAGGCAGGGGCAGAATACGGTGAGCTAGTGGGGCTTCAGCTTCTGATTCCGCGACTGCTGGGGTCGATCGCCGGACACATGGCGTATAGCGGCTATTTGGGATACTTTATTGGCTTAAGCGTGTTAAAACCAACGCAACGCTGGCAGATTTTGGGAATTGGCTATCTCACTGCGGCAGGGCTGCACGCGCTCTGGAATGCTTCCGGCATGATTAATTTACTGGTGCTTGCCGTGGTTGGGGTGGTTTCTTATGCGTTTCTGGGGGCAGCGATTCTGAAAGCCAGGCTTCTTTCGCCCACTCGATCCCAGAATTTTGCAACTCGCTTTTTTCGATCGCGTTAAAGGAACTCCAGCCTGCTAAGGGAATTCGGAATTCGGAAGTCGAAATTCGGAATTCCGCAGCTATCAAAGGTCAGTGGGTTTCGTATCGTTTATCAAACAACGTGACAGGTGAATCAAGGCGACCCAGTAAAAGCCTTAGCACAATTGAGAATTCTAGATTTCGCAATTACGAATTCCAAATTATTTTTCGCTAGCTTCTGCGATCACACACCGGGCAGCGGCAAGGGCAACTCTGGCTTGCTCAATGCTCGAAAGCTGTTCCCAGGTAACCTGTTCCAGTGTCCGCACTGAGGTTTCCAGCACTTCGCCATCCTGGCCGCTCCGCATCGCAAAGGCATAAGGACGGGCAAGCACCTGCAAATCTTCTTCTGCCCAGGCAGGTAAACACTGTTGAACACACTGCACAAGCTGATCCGCCAGACTATCGCCAGAGGAAACAACCTGACGAGCATGGCTGGTGATATTGTTCATGAGCTGTTGCGGCATTTGGGCGGTGAGTTGCTGAAGCAGACCTGCAAAGCGGGAAACCTGCGTCGTTTGAGGTGCAGTTGCCCAGAGTTGATCGATCGTCGCGCCCAAGCGTTGTCCGGCTTCGGTCAATTCTGACTCCGTAAAGCCTGCCTTGATCACTTCCTGCTCCAGCATTGCAAAATACGCTTCGGCTTCGGGCTGGGCAGGATTCCAGGGATAGCTCGCGGTTTCCTCCAGGATTAGCTCCAGAAGTTCAATTTCGGACTGAGGGCGAAGCGAGGATGCCAGGGAAGGATTGTGATCTTGGTTCATAGGTCTGCTCCTAAAGACAACTGAATGAAAACTCTGTACGTTATCGTTTTCGTTACATAGGGCTACAGCAGCGAGTCAGCCAGTTCCGCAAGTGGACTGAAAAGTTTTTAGAAAAAAACAGTCCTTCCTCTGGGCGAGACTGCGATCGCCGATCGGGTGAGGAGGACAATCAAGGAATTGGACAATTCAGCCGGAACAAATAAAGCCATTTCTGGTGTCTCTGGTCGAGTGTCTTGTGTGGGCGTTTTAGGGCAGTCTGCTACCTGAACCGATTCCTCAATCATCAATCACAAACTCTAACGCCTGACTGCGCGGATTACCAAATTTGAGCTGAGTTCGCGATCGGAGGGGAATTTCTTCGTGATGCACTTTGCGCCAGCCGTCTCCATTATTCAAAATCCAAGTACCGTAGCGCGATCGATCGCGCAGCAGATAAATGGGTTCCTCTTCCTCGTCAGACGAATTGCGGCAAAAGATTTCTGCGTGTTCACGGGAAACGCCAATGTGCTGCAAAACGACATCGTTGCCTTCGCCCCGCCCTACGCGCATCATGCCGCCCCGCAACGACCAAGTTTGATTGGGAGCTACCACCGATCGCAGATACGCCTGCGGAACCTGACGACCGAGCCAGCTTGCTGTCTGGTCAGGAATTTCGGTGACGCCTTCGGTAAACGGACGAATCAGCTCGCCGTTAAACTCTGGGTGCATATAGAGAATCGGCAGCGTCCAGGCAGGATGGTTGAACTTAAACAGCATCAACAGATGTTGACGGGCGATCGCCACCGCTTCGTCAATCGGCGATCGGTGTGCCAGGGCTTGGGCAAATGCCTGAATAAAGTTCAACGCTTCCTGGTCGGTAATCGTGTCGCGCATTGCCAGCACCGCCGGAACGCCATGATGAATCAGCACTTCAGCCAAACTGCTGCGCGGAATGGTTTGCTGATTTCGCTGATCAGGCAATGCTCCCCAGCAGGCATTGAACACTGCCAGTTTGACTTGACAGCGCACCAGAACTTGCGCCAGCTCTGTACCGTTAATTGCCGCATCAGGACACAAAAACAGCAAGCCACCATCTGCTGCTGGCGCACCATGCCCCGAATAAAACAAAACGTTATAGCTGCCTGCCTCCAGCTCCTGAATTAGCTCGGCAGGGGTGGGCTGCACAAGCGTTTTGACCTGACAGGACGCTGTACCGCTGAAGGGATCAACTTCCGCAGCCGTTTCCAGCACTTTGGACAGTGCCGCCGCTTCTTGCTTCAGTGCCAGCTTTGCCTGCGGCATCAGGGAAGGGTCATAGTCGCCCACGTCCGAATCCTGCCCTAGCACCAGCAAAATTCTGAGGGACTGTTCCGATCGCAATAGCGGCAGGGGATCAACATCGCTCGTAGTGCGGCTAAACAAAAGCTGCTGGCTAAGCGACACTGCCTGTCGTCCTGGCTGGGGCTGCATGATCTCCCAGGGCAGCGAAATTAGGTTGGGATCGCGGATATCCAGCCGCAAGCGCAGCGGACGACTTTGCCCTCTGGCGATGCCCTGGCTCTGGTCAAAGCTGCTCTGAATCGAGCCGTCGAGCACCCATTGCCATAAACTGACTCCCAAGCTTTGCATCAGTCGGGCAGAATAGGGCGTTGCCTGACCTGCAGCGGGCGGGGCGGTGACTTCGGGAGTGAACTCCGGCAGCGACGGTAGATCAAAAAGCTGGGGCGTGTAGGGAAAATTGGACAGCGATCGAGACGGGAAAAAGTTTTGCCACGCTTGCCAAATTTCGGTCAGCGGCTGCGACCAGAGCCGATCGTGATGCACAAATCCCCCCGGATAGGGAGCTTGCCAAACCCAGATGGCAAAATGCTCAGGGTCGGCAGCCGTAGACCGGGCGATCGCTAGACTAAGGCAGGGGTTGTCAGGCATTGAAAAGGACGGAATTCAAGACCCAAATCGAAGACACACAACTTATCTTTACCAGTCTATCTGGTCTGGTCTGTTCCGTTGAAGCAGATTTCGGCATTCGTCAGCGGCGGTAAGGGTGCAGTGAAAACGGTGTCTCCTTTGTTCTGCCCGTTGAGTCTCTAGGGGCTGGGGCTAGCCTGGGGTTCCAGCGGAGGACAACTCGCCCGGTCAGTGGGCACATCGCGTGCGACGATCGGCAGCAAATCGGCTTCCCGGAGCCAGCCTTCCTGTCCGGGCTGCACTGGCGCAATTTTAGCCGCGATCTCCCCTGCAGGAGACTGCGAAGCTACCACAGACTGCTCAGCAGGCGGTGAAGCAGCAGACGGGGATTCAGCCGTTGGTGAACTGGTGGGCGGTGCCACGATCGGGACAGAGCAAACTCGCAGCTTCACCCACTGATCCTGCGCCGTTGCGCCCTGTTTGCTCAATACTTCCACAATGCTTCCGGCAGGAATAGAGCCGACTACCCCATCGGGAGAACTGCTTTGTGCCGCTTGCGACGATGAATTGTCTGGAGACACTTCCGGGTCTACAGGCAAAGGAGTGGGCGATGCGGTCGGCGAGGGAAGCAGCGACGGAACAGGTGCGGGAACGGTTGATGCGGCAGGGCGAGACTGCAAAATCAGCGCATTCGATGACGTTGCGGTTGGAGAGGCGGTTGGCGTTGGATCAGTTTCAGCAGGAAGGATCCGCAGCAGGGCATTGACATCTAGCGAAGTTGGGGCGATCGATGCAGAAGTCGAAGGTGCAGGCAGGAGTTCGCGGTTCACAGCCGCCTGACTGCCGCTTAGCTGCTTCTGACGAACGAGATATAAAGTGACAGCAAGCCCTGACAGAACCGAAATCAACAGCATCCAGGGCAGCCAGCGAAAGGAGGATGCTTTGCGAGGAATAATTCGGGTTTTTGCAGTGGCAGCAGCAGGCTCCGCGAGAGGGCGGGTTTGAGGCGAGGGAAAGAGCTGAACTGGAGCAGCAACCTGAGTTGGAGTACCCGATAAACCCGTTTCAACCAGGGAGGAGCGCTCGACTGAACGAGAGGTCGCACTTTCCCCCGAAAGAGCAAAGGGCAGGACGGCAGTGGGCTGTCTTCTGACAATTTGGCAGGAGAGCAAACCGACTGTCACATTGTCGTAGCCATTGCGAGTATTGCCGATATCGATTAGGTTCCGGGTAAGGGTGAGCAGATCGAGCTTGCCGGCCAGCACCGGGAGAATTTCTGTGTCCCAGATCTCTTCCACGCGATCGTTATCGCATAGCCCATCGGAGCAGAGCAGAAAAACGCTGTCTTCATCCAGCAAAAACCGTTGCACCGTGGGATAAAGCATCGACGAACCGACCATGCCCAACGCCTGCACCAGTGCCCCCGCGCTTGGCTGCTGAAGTGCCTGCCGATAGGTGCTGTAGCCCAACCGCACTTCCCGCGACGCAATATCGTCATCCACAGTAATTTGATGACAGCCCCAAGGCGTGACCCAGTAAGCGCGGCTATCTCCGAGATGGGCGATGTACAGTTCATGCTTGCGAACCAGTGCCATTACGATCGTCGTCCCCATGCGTTGGCGATCGAATCGCTGTTCGCTGTCGTTGCGCTGGCTGATTAAATCGTTGGCAAGACAGGCAGCCTTTTCAAGTTCGACCATCAAACTTGCGGAATCGAGCGTTTCAACCTGAAGCGACAAGACTCGCTGTGCGACAGCTTCGATCGCGAGGTGCGAAGCCACATCGCCCCCCTGATGCCCCCCAATGCCGTCACAAACGATGACCAGCGGCAAAGGCACATCCGACTGCTCAGTGCCGCTTGCGGGATAGCAAGCATCTTCATTGCGCGGGCGGGTTGGCCCCTGATCAGTGCGAGTGGCTATTTGAATCTGGTAGGTCTGCGACTGCACCACCTGAGCAATCGCCCAATCAAGCTGATCGACTAACTGCTCAGCATTCTGAATCCTGCCTTCAATCAGCTGTTGACAGAGCTGTTGGAGAAATCCCTGAATCTCCGATCGCGCTGTAGCAACCCAATCCAGCCAGCTTTGTCCTAACTGGGACAGCATCAACGGTGAGCGGCTGGTTTGAAGCTCCAAGAGTCGCAGTAGTCCGCCTTCGACGCGCAATCGTTCTGAATCCAAAACTGTTGCGGCGCACCTTTCCTCACTAAGCGGCTGCCAGAGCTGAGCGATTTGCCAGAGCCAGTGAAGCTGTCGAAAGGGCGTCGCCGATTGCCACATTTGCGGCAAGCTGGGAAAAAGCAGTACCTCAGAGTCGGACTGATTGGACTGCGGTAAATCAATTCCCCCTAGAGAGAACTGCGAAGCAGCCGATAAACTCTGTTCTGCAATGCTATCGGGTCGGTAGATCGGAGCCTGATCAAGCAGCAGCAGCGTATTTTCGGGGGTGTAGTGAGTCGTCTCTGACTCAAACTGAAGCCAGTCATAAATCTGCGGCACATGAAGCTGACAGGAAGACAGCCGCAAATAGGGCAGTAGCGGTTCGGGAACCTCACCATAGCTCATAGGTGGCAAGCCGGGCTTGCTATCCAGAAAGATGCGAGATCCCTTACACAAAAACCGATCGCTCAGCACATCTCCTGCCCGATACGCAGATGCCATTGCCCCAACTGCCCAGAGATAGCGACGAATCAAAGGAGTCCGGCACTTCTGGCAAAATCGATGGGTTTCTGGATTGGGGGTCTGACAGATCGGATTAGAGCAGTAGAGCATTGCTGCGGCAGGGTAAGAAAAGCCAGAAATTCAGCAGTCCTCTCAGGATAGCTTAGCCCCCTGCACGATTGACGAGTTTCAGGTGTTTTTTTAGCATTACTCAGAGCTTAGACCAGGGCATTCGCGATTTGCACAACGAATTTTCACAGTAGCCTGTCCCATACCTGTCCCTTAAGTGTGCAGACATAGACCAATGCAGATATAGACCAATATAGAAATGTGCAGATATAGCAGATTCGTTGCTGCGCCTATTCTTCCTAGTTCATCAAAATATCTGAGCATTCATCGCTTTGATTGCTCCAAACCGTCTCCCTAGCCCCCTTGAAAGGCTACTGTGTACCCCCTCCCGCCACCCCGGTTCAAATTGCTACCGCTTCCCCTTGCCTTCAATGTTGGAGGAAACCGAGCCTAATTGCGTGTGCAACCTAACTCGGTGTTCAAAATTCCCCGCGTAAGAATTTAAGGGGCTGCAAAACTGGAAACACGCACAAGAACCGCTAGTGAGGACACAGTAGCCGATCGTGGAGTGAAATCTAGCCCTCCTATTAAATCTAGACCTCCTATTGATTTGAGAGCCAGTGGTTTGAAAGTCCCCTGTTCACGAGAAATTTAGGGAGCAGCATAGGAGATTTGCAGCTTCAAACAAGCTCTACGGAAATGAGCACTATTTGATTGCGAGGTGATTGTCCGCCTCTTCGTCGGAGTAGCGTGGCAGTCCCAGACTAAAGTTTTTAACGCGGCTATTCAGGTTGTAGGACACTTTTCCCGCCATTAGCAGCGATCGAATAAAGTGTTCCAGGTCTGACCCAATCCGGCGCAGGTTATAGTTCGTTAAATCCTGACTTTCGTAAGCCGCAACCAAACTCTCGAACCGCTGATACACTTCCTGAAGGGCAGCGTCGTTCCATTCCAGTTCGTTATCTGGATCGATGTCCAGAGTCAGCTTGTCCTCCGACTCGACCAATCTGTCGTTCTCAACTTCAGCCGTAAAAATACGGACATGGCGGGTTGTACACTTAAGCAGCATAAAACTCAGTCCACAGGAATTTATAACGATATCTTACAGGGTAGCCGGAACGATCGCCGAATTGCCCTTGCCCTCGCCTCACTGATACCGAGTAAGAAGCATTTCCCGCAGCCGGACATTAGAATAGGCAAGGGTGTTTATCGCAACAACAACTTGAAGACTTCTACCCAAATTGAAGGCTACAAGACAGTTAAACCTTACCGAGAAAGTGATGCAGCGCGACGAGTCGCAAAATCAATCCCGGATCGAGCTTCCTGCTCAACCCCAAGTCCAATCCCAAGAGCAGTCGCAGAGCAAGCCGTACAAGCCCCGAAAGGGCAACTACTGGCAGCGTCAGCGACGATCATCCCTTCGGGGAACTGCGGAGCAACCGGGAAGCTGGGTAGACCTTCTGAAAAGTTTGTCGTTTCTAACTGCTAGCAGTTTGAGCCTGGTGACGGTGCTGTTGCTATTGAACATGGTGCGATCGGGGACTGGTTTTCTTGGCAAGATCTTTGGGGTGGTGACTGCGCCTCAGCCTGCTCCCCAGGTAGACGTGCGATCGGCGGTCGTGCAGCAGGTACGGGGCGTGAGCGAACTCACCACTGCCATATTTGTAATGGAAACGGTAGTTCCTACCAGCCGGGAGCGGACGATTAGTGGCTTGGTCGTCGGTAAAACTACGCTGCTTTATATCGGTTATGGGGAAGTGCGTGCCGGACTCGATCTCTCTTCCCTGACTGCCGATGCCGTGCAAACCCAAGGAGATAGCCTGCTGCTGCGCCTGCCGCCCCCCAGAATTCTCGATAGCAAAATTGATGTTAACCGGTCGAAGGTCTATGACTACGATCGCGGCTTCATGGGCATGGGACCCGACGTTGCCCCCGAACTGCAAGATCTTGCTCAGCGCAAAACCCTCGAACGACTGATTCAGTCTGCCTGTAGCCAGGGTTTACTCCAGACTGCAAACGATCGCGCTCGCCTCGCCATTAGCCAACTTTTATCGACAACCGGATATCGCCAGGTGACGATCGAGACGCAGCCGCCTACCGCTGATGCCTGCCCCCCGCCCGCGCCAGAGCTACCATCAGGAAACCCCGCTGAAAGCGCGCCAGCTATCCCGCCTTCTTAGAAATGCTTTGAAAATGCTTTAAGCGTCCGGTTCTGGCCCAGAGCCGTTTCCAAATTCCAGGGAAGGCCTGTCCCAGAATTCAAAGTTCCTCAGGATTAGGGAATTTAGGGGGCAATGTACCACCGCTCACCCTCCCCCAACATCCGCATCCCGCCTATCCCTTCTTACCCCCTATGCTGATTTCTTTTCCATCAGTTGACTCGATTCTCGATCGCGCCCTTGCCGGACAGGATTTAACCGTGGCTGAGGGAGTCGTGTTACTGCAACAAACTGAGCCAACCCCGCTGAGAGCCATTCGAGAAACTGCCGATCGCCTTAGGCAGCAACAGGCCGGCGAAACGGTGACCTATGTAGTGAACCGCAATATTAACTTCACTAATATCTGCGAGCAGCATTGCAGCTTTTGTGCATTTCGGCGCGATGCAGGGGAAGAGGGAGCATACTGGCTAAACGAGGCAGCAATTCTCGAAAAAACAGCAGATGCGGTGCAGCGAGGCGCGACCGAAATTTGTATGCAGGGCGGATTGAACCTTGAGGCAAAACATCAGGGAACCTCGATCGCCTACTACGTGCGCCTGATTCGCCTGATCAAAGAAGCGTTTCCGCAGCTTCACCTGCATGCCTTTTCGCCGCAGGAAGTCCAGTTTATTGCCCGAGAAGACGGCTCAACCTATGCTCAGGTCATTGCTGCACTCCAGGAAGCAGGCGTTGGCTCAATGCCGGGAACGGCGGCTGAAGTGCTAGATGATTCAGTTCGCAAGATTCTCTGTCCTGAAAAAATCAATTCCACCACCTGGCTTGAAATCGTAGAAACTGCGCATCGCTTGGGAATGCCAACCACCAGCACACTGCTCTCTGGACACATTGAAACTCCAGAGCAGCAAATGCACCATCTGGATCAGCTTCGATCGATTCAGCAACGATCGATCGATTATGGCAATCAGCGCATTTCAGAATTTATCCTGTTGCCGTTTGTCGGCCAGGAAGCTCCTAAACCGCTTCGGCGGCGAGTCGGACGCGACCAGCCCGTTCTGGCAGATTCATTGCTGCTGATGGCAGTTGCCCGCATTTTTCTCGGCAACTGGATCGCCAACCATCAGCCAAGCTGGGTCAAGCTCGGACTCCACGGCGCAACCGAGGCACTCACCTGGGGCTGCAACGATATTGGCGGTACGCTCATGGAAGAACACATCACCACGATGGCAGGCGCACAGGGTGGAACCTGCATGGAAGTCTCAGACCTGCGATCGGCAATCGAGTCGATCGGTAGACCTGCCAAGCAGCGTGACACTCTGTATCAGTGGATCGAGGATGGTCAGGTTTAGAGATTTAGAATCAAGCCAGCCTTGCCAAGTCGGGAGACAGGCGATCGACTAATCGTTGCATCTTGTGGGCAGCCGTTAGCGTTAAAGCTAAATTCGGCATTTCTTGATGGCAGTGGGGGCAGAACCAGTAGACGCCACCTCGACGAGCATGACGCAGCAATGGTTCAGAGCAGCAGGGACAAAGAGTGGAGGTGTTCATAAAGTTTTATCAATAAATAGCACAGCAGAGAAACAGAACCGAAGACACGAGACGGGTTAATCCCGTTATGAGTTGCTGACTCAGCCGTGAGGCTAAAAGTTTGATTTAGAAAATGAGAAACGCAATTTGACTCAACAAGGAATGCAAACTGAACTAGCAAGTTTTCACAAAATTCGTTTGATCAATAAGGAAGTAAATGATTAATTTTTTATTACAGAGTTCAGCTTAAATCGTTGATGAAAAAGGGTTTGAACCGCCAGGGACTAATTAATCCTATAGAAATAAGAATAATATAGAAAAGAAGTGGCAGGGATCTGCCCTAAGGCCGATTCAGACTAGAAAAATTAAATTTTGCTTTAAGTTTTGTAATGTACTCCTGAAGAGTGAAAGGGCTGTTTGCTCCAACAATAACGAATTACGAAAGCAAAAAACTGTTTTCCAAATAACATTCTAAAGAATCTTGAAATTAGAGCTCAGAGATAAACTTATCTAGCAGATTGAGATGGATCTATACCATCAGTTTTCTTCTCATCTCAATATGCAGGATACCTGCTTCATAAAAAGGTTCACCCTGCTGCTGAAAACCTAAACGCTCATAAAAATTCTTTACTTGAATTTGAGCATTCACTTTTACTTCTGCAATCTTTTGACCGCTGAGGTGATCGATCGCCTTTTGCATCAAAGCCTGACCAATGCCTAGTCCACGAAACGATTTTAGAACTGCAACGCGCTCTATTTTGGCAAGCTGCTCACCCAAGTACCGAATTCGTGCAGTGCCGACAGGCTCACCGTTCCAGTACGCCATAAGCTGAGTTGCACCTTCATCCAGACCATCAAAATCAAGATCTACCGCAACGCTTTGTTCTTCCTGAAACACTTTTCGGCGAACCTGTTCGATCGCGTCCACCGCATTTGCGAATGTAACAACCTGCAGTTCCAATTGATTCATTGCGGCTTAACAATTGACATCCTGGCGGATTGCTAATTCCAATTTTCCGAAATCTGAACCCAATCGCAACTCTCGGATTAGAAGGCTTCTGAACCGCTCTACAGAATTTGCAATGCACCTTTCAAAGAATCGGCATCGTGCGTATTCACACACAAATGCTGAACCGAGATATCAGGCTTAAAAGGCTTAACTGAATTGGAAAGAGTATTTCTCCTGATTCAGTTGCAGCCAAGTTATCTTAAGTTCAGCATTCAATTCAGCTTTCTCATCTTTGCTTTACTCAGTTGCTTCACAGTTCTCCAAACAGGTGGCCCTATCCAGTTAAGATCGGCGTTCGGGCGGTAACGGAAGCAACGTTTGTTTTATGAAATCAGCTTGCAAAGAGCTTGCAGAAACTTACTTTGCAAACGACTAATTGGAATGATCGGTTTTACAGGTAGACAAGATTCGCTGATCGTTTGCGCTTAGCTCGTCAATTCGCTGAAATCCTTCCAGTCCGACGGGTGCGATCGTCTCTCCGCCAGCCATTGCAACCGAGCTGGAGGTATCTAGCGCAATCGCGTAGGGGTGCTGAGTCTGCTCATAGCTATCCACTACCGTCAACGCCAGCCGATCGGCTTC
>NZ_JACJOR010000096.1:0-6304 GCF_014695615.1 Leptolyngbya sp. FACHB-711 | reverse complement strand
GACTTTAACTGGACGGGTGATCCGGGTCCGTTTTCGGGCTTAAATTCAGAAGATAATGTGATTGATGGCGTACAGCAACAATAAATCCTTCCGGTTGATAGTTGGCGTTTCCCTGCAAGACTTGAGAGACTAGAAATGCAATTGCAAGAATGTTTGTTCAAGCAATGCAAAGTAGTTTCCCCGAAAGAAACTGCTCCTGACCCTGTCTCCCCCTGCCACAGCCATGAATCAACTGGCAAAAGAAATCTCAGCAGAAGTGACGGAACTGATTAGCCGCTACGGATTTGACCTGGACGGATATTCGGTCAAGGCACTGGTCGATTACTGGATGCAGCAGTATCCTGCGCTTTGGATTCGCCTGGCAACAATCGAGGCCCTGTATCAAGGACGCTATAAAGCAATCTCGATCGAGCAAATTTTAAACCTGTGGCGACGGCGGACTCGTGCGGTCTACCACTTCAACGGCGAATTTGAGCGCATAGTTAGCCTTCGTCCGATGCTGAGTGCCGGAGACCTGTCCAGTTCAGCTTTGCTGGGGGTGAAAACGGCTCAGCCCTCAATAAAGGGGACTGCAATCGATGGGACTGCTGAAGAATTCAGAGCCGATCGCAGCGAAACTCCCCAGGCAGGGGCGATCGATGGCTCGGTTCAGGAGAATCTCAGTGGGAAAAATGCCACAGCTAATTCCCCCGCAGAAGGTACTGCTCTGCATCAAACAAGCTGGCTGCAATTGCCGAACACAACGCAAAACAATTCCACCTCTGGAATCATCAGTTCAGAAGAAATTCGCCATGCGATCGTGAGCGAACCCCCACCCATTGACCAGTTCACACCAACGCTGGAAGTTTCTGATTTCTACTGGCGGCTCAAAGCCGTTGTGCAGGCAAGGGGCGCAGGCGCAGTCGAAGAAATCGGCAGAAGAAACTAGGTTTCGGAAAATGCTTGAAAATTCATCATTGTCCCCGGAACCGCCGCTTTAAGCCTGCTAGCCTGAAGGCGAAAGGCAGGATTTTGAAGTGAATTAGGAGATGGGTGAACGATCGCCGCTCCTGGAAAACTCAATTCTGTCCGAATGGTTTCAAAGCCTCCCGTTTATGGGGACAAAACCAGAAAGTGAAATCGAGGGGGCAATGTAGGAAAGCTGCCCCTGGATTAAACTTCTTCCTCAGCCAGGGACTTGGAATCAGGCTTCGGTCGGGGCTGGGCTGGTAGCGGCAGTGGTTGAAGCGATCGTCGATTGGGGCTGTGCGCCACCCATACGGATTTCTGAGCAGAAAGATGCCATGCTGAAACCGCCAAATCGCTTCAGGATGCTGGTTCTCAGGCGCAGATTGGGGCTGGCAAACCAGAGCCGCTCTTCAGAATACATCGTTTCGTATTCGGTGATGAGCGTCAGCGCGTCGTCGCTGCCCATGATGTAGCGTCCTGCCACTGGAGCTTTTTCAGCGTAGCCCTGTTCGCGCAGAAGCTTGCCCTCGTTTGATTTTTCAGCATCGGCGATCGGCACTAGCACCGTCGAGCCAGCGTGCTTTTCTTCGTCCCATTCCATTGTGCCGTCCCAGCTCACCCGTGCTCCGCAAAGTGCCAGAGCCGGATCGACTTCGTACTGCTGACAGAGTTTGACGACAGCCGGGTCGTCTTTGGGCAGTATCTCGATCGTCAGATTTGACTTGCCACTTTCCGACTGTTTAAACGCCAGGTGATGGCTTGTGCGCTGGGAAAACCATTTTCCTGAACTTTGCTGAAAAAACTCTGTAATATCCATGAGGGGCTGAAATTTAACGAAGTTTTACAAGATTCTCAGAAGCAATACTCACTATCTTAAAACATAAGACATTAGGACGAACTTGCACTGGCAGGATTAGCGAGAATCGCGCAGCAAACAGGTTGCGTCCAGCACGATCAAATTTCCGTCACGTTGCACGGTGCAGCGTTGCCGTTGCCTTGCCAGGGCAGGAGTTCCCTGTTGCAAATTGGCTACCGCCTGCTCGATCGCCTCCGGGTATTGGCGAATCCAAGTATTTTTTAGAAATTCTGGACGAAAAGAATCGCGGCTCACTACCCAAAAATCAATGCCATAGGTGCGAATGACGTCGGTTAAAGCAGCGCGATCGAGGCTGTATTGTGCCCGAATCAGATCATTCGCTCTTTGGCGAAAGGGAGTGATATAGCCGTCGTGATACGGAATCGCATATTCGCGCCCTACCAGAATCGGTCGCTTGGCAAAGGTCGGAACAAAGTCGATATCTTGTACCAGGGAAGCAATTATTGTGTCTTTGGGCTGCTGAGCAAAAAACTGGTAAAGCTGGGGGTTTGGTCCTGTTTTGTAGTTCACCTTCATAAAAGGGTAGGCGTAGCTGGGATACAGCAACAGAGTCACCGTCGTTACCCCAATCAGTGCCCAAGCAATTGCCTTTATGCCAATCTGCCGCGATCGTTGTAGCCCGTGCAGCAGCCCATCGAATGCCACCGTCAGGACGATCGCCGCCGCATACACCAAGACAATTCGCAGCGTATAGGCACTATAGCGACTGGGCAGATGGAGCCGGAACAGCAACAGATGCGCCATCATGAAGAGTCCGAGGGCAACGATCGTGATTTGCAGCAACATCAGAGGTTTGGTCTGACGCAGCAGCGGTAATCGGTTTCGCAGCGGTTTAAGGTACAGCAGCGGCAGCAAAAAACCGATTGCCAGCAGAAACGGTTTAAACGTAGGAAACAGCCCGCCTCGAAAGCTAACCAGCCAGAAATAAAGCGGATCGGGATAAAAGAAAGGATTGCGTCCGCCGACGTAAAAGTCGGGCAGTTGTTTTGCCTCTGCTACGCTCACTACCGGATCAAATTGCGTCGTCACCAGCGCATAGGGCAGCAGCACCAGAAACGCCACCAGCAAACCCGCCCCGCAAAACCAGTAATCCCAGCGATTTTCAGAGAGCCTCAGTCGCCCTGATTGCCAGCGCAAGGGTAGCCACAGCAGCAGTCCGGCAAACACAAACACAAACTGCGGATAAAATAAGCCTTCCAGCGCGATCAGGATGAGACAGGCAAGGAGCGATCGCTTCAGCAAAAAGTGCAAAAACGCCAGAAATATCGGCAGCATAAAGGCTCTGGGCGTTGCCGAAGCCAAGTCATCCTGACTCCAAAACAGGTAATTGAGCAGCAGACAGGCAAGAAATCCGGTCAAGGGAACGGGAAGCAACTGAAGCGCAAGCCGAAAGCCGTAGTAAGTAGCAATCAACCCCAGCAGGGGCGGGAGCAGCTTACTCAGCAATAGCGGATCAATGCCGATCGCCGCAAACACCCGATAGAAGCCGCTGTAGCCCCAGGGCGCAACCGACTGAAAATAATCTGCAATCCAGTCATTGGGAAACAACTGGGGGTCAAGAAATCGCTGCATCCAGAAAATATGCTGCCGGGCGTCGTCCTGCACAATGTAAAAATTCGCAAATGCTTTTTGCAGTCCCAGAATGCCAAACAGGGCAGCAAAGGTCAGGCTCAAACTCAGCCAGAAGCGCGTCTGCGAAACCGAAGGGTGAGCAGGAATTAGCCAGGTGTGGAGACGTTTAGCAAGCATGGATTCAGGAGATGACGATCGATTGAGAGGATGTTTGATGCAGTGTGAGGGGTTTGACATTGCCGCCTAACTCCCCTCATGCTGGGGGACTTTTGGGGAACTTTGAGTATTGAGAGCAGGCTCGGTTCCCGCCAGAATTGACCCAGGGGAGCAGTTCGGGGCATAGCCATAACTTTTCAAACATTCTCTTTTCTTAGACGGGCGATCGGCTCCGTTTGCTTCCCCCTTTTGCGATCGCCCCTGGCAATCCGGTAAACTTTGGGGGATTTTAGCAGTTTGCGACTCCGGGAGAAAGGGTCAGTGGTGGCAGAACCGATGCGAAGCAGCTCCCCCGATGGGGCAATCGGGATCAGGACAATTGGGAAAGAGTGGCGATCGTTGCCTGCCTGGTTGCGCTATGGCGTGGTTGCGCTGCTGGTCATTGGCATTTTCTTTCGGTTTTATCATCTCGATCGCAAAGTTTACTGGATCGATGAAACTAGTACCTCGCTGCGGGCACTGGGCAACACACGAGTCGAAGTTTTGCAGCAAGCTTTTACCGGAGAAGTGCTCAGCGTCGAGGAGTTTCGGCAGTATCAGCGTTTGCGTCCTGAGAAAGGATGGGGAGACACGCTAAACGCCCTCACTGGAACGGCAGAACACACGCCCTTGTACTTTTTGCTGGCGCGGCTCTGGGTTGGGTTTGTCGGGCATTCGGTCGGAACCATGCGCTTCCTGACAGCAGTATTCAGCGTTCTGGCGATTCCCTGTTTGTACTGGCTTTGTCGCGAACTGTTTGCAAATCCGGCAGTTGCCTGGACTGCGATCGGGCTGTATGCAATTACGCCAATTCACGTTTTGTTTGCTCAGGAGGCGCGTCCCTACAGTTTGCTCACGGTGTGGGTGCTGCTGTCGAGTGCGCTGCTACTGCGGGCTTTGCGTTTGGAAAGACCAATCCACTGGATTGCGTATGGAGTAACGGTCGTCGCCGGACTTTATACCCAGCTTTTGTTTACTTTTGTGCTGCTGGCGCAGGGTTTGTATGTCCTGATTGTGGAAGGAATTGGTAAACGGCGGATCACTGGCAATCTCACTGCATTTCTAATCACGGCTTCAGGTGCAGTCATTAGTTTTATTCCCTGGATTGCGCTGCTGTTTATTCGCCAAGAACAAGTAAGCGAATCGACTTCTGCATTGATTGGAAATCAGCCGCTATCTGCCATAATTGATCGCTGGGTGTTTCACCTGAATCAGGCATTTCTCGATCGCGATCTGGCTTCTGCAAATCTCCTGATTGTTCTTTTAGCTGCATTTGCGCTGTATTTTTTGATTCGTCATACGCCGCCTCGCACCTGGCTATTGATCGGGCTATTGGTAAGCGTCACGTTTCTTTGTTTGGCAATTCCTGATTTGATCAACGGGGGCCGCCGATCGCTGCGGATTCGCTATTTATTTCCGTTTATCTTAGGCATTCAGATCACATTCGCGTTTTTATTCACCACGCTGGCTACCAAGGGTCGAAAATGGCAGCAAAAAGTTGGTCAATTGCTCTTAGCAGGGTTTGTGATTGCAGGAATTATCGCTTGCAGTGTCAGCTCTCAGGCAGTGGTTTGGTGGAATAAGAGCAATCCGCGCAGTGCCTATTACCCGATCGTTTCAGAAATGATTAATCAACAGCCAAATCCTCTGGTCATTAGCGACGGGTCGGTTTCCGATACGCTGGCATTTAGTGCATGGCTCCGCCCGGACATTCGATTGCAGCTTATTGAAGATTTTCGCAATCTGAACATTGCTGAAGGGTTCGCTCCGATTTATCTGCTCAATCCTGAACCCAATAATCGAAAAATTCTTCGATCGGACTATCGCCTCAAGCTAGTCTACGAAGACCGCACCGATCCAGACGATCTTGAAGAACGCCTGTGGACGGTGGAGAAAAGGCGATCGAACTAGGGCTGGACTTCGACCAGTGTTCCAATTGCAACCTGTGCATAAAGTGCCTGAGCATCGGCATCGCGCATTCGGAGGCAGCCATGGGAAACTGCCTGCCCGATCAGCTCTTCTCGATTGGTACCGTGGAAGCCGATCTGATGCACACCGTCTGTCCAGAAGCCGACCCAGCGAGAGCCAAGGGGATTGTCGGCGCCTGAGAAGAAGAGTTCGCCCGTGAACGGATGCCGCCAGACCGGGTCTTTTTGCATTGAGATAATCCGAAAACTGCCAACCGGGGTTTCCCAGCCTTCACGCCCGACTGCGATCGGATAGCTCGCAATCTCCTGGTCATGTTGATAAACCACGACCTGACGATCGCCCAGACGCACCACTAGCCTGGTTTGGGCAGCGATCGGGTCAGGATTGAGGGCAGATTGCAGCGTTGCAGCGAGTCCGGCACGAGTGGGACTAACGGGTCTAAAGGGGGCTTCTTCCTGAGGCGGCAGCGTTGAGATGGGCGGCAAAATAGGGGATTCAGGGTCAGCTTGAGACAATTGCCAGTCGGTAATGACGAGCAGGGCAGCCGTCACAAAACTAAGAATCATGAAACTTTGTTTCAGAGACTCAAACCGACCGTTCATTCCTCATGCCGAACTTTTAAGTTTCTCTTTTTATTCTAGCGGCATGGATTTGGGGCAAGACAGGCTCTAAAGACAGGCTCTACTAAAGTCGCTGGATCACGGCTCTCAGCCCGCTCTGATTGAGCAGCCGAACCGCGTCCTCGGCGTTATCTCGATCGCTAAACGCTCCCACTTGCATCAG
>NZ_JACJOR010000095.1:0-6266 GCF_014695615.1 Leptolyngbya sp. FACHB-711 | reverse complement strand
TCGACTATTTTATATCTGAACAGGTATTCAGGTATTAGATTGCAAAAATCTTAACGAGCGCTCAAACTACTTGCCGGATCAGCATAATTTACGTCGTTTTCTATTATTCGGTAAGTATCCTGTGCGGAGCGAACAGGCAAGGCATCTATTTCGCCAGAGATCTTTCGCCAGAGAATTGAGAAAGCTGCACTTTGTTTAGCTTCGCGATCAGATGCATCCCCTCGTTCGCTGCGTGCTTGTTAGCGCCCAGTGAGATAACAATGACAGTCTGGCTTCGCAATGAGGGATTCTGCGAGTGAATTGAGTGCTATAGCGGCAAGCAGTCCTCCACCGGTGGAACCTTCGATCGTAATAAACGGAACTCCCGACTGCATTAATTGCTGTTTAGCAATGGGTGCATGGCTAAAGCCAATCGGCATCCCAATCACCAAAGCGGGTTGAATAGTTCCCTGGGCAATTGCTTCACACAGTGCTAGCAAAACTGAGGGCGCATAGCCCACCACGAAAATGCACCCGTTTGGACAACTGCTTAAGCGTTCTCTCCAAGTCTGCTGCCAAAACAACTGTTCTGCATCTGTTGCGCTGGTAATATGTGGGTCATCGATTAGCGTCGCTGTTTTGCAGCCTAAATGCCGCAGACGAGGCTGATCTAGGGCTGTCATTACCATCGGCACATCGGCAATAACGAGACAACCTGCCTTTAACGCCTCTCGGCTGGCAGCGATCGCTCCACAGTTACGCTCTGCGGTAGTTGCTCCTTTCCCCAATCGCACAAATGAAGCTAAGCTAACATCCCCACAAGCCAGCACCAGTCGGGCAATCAAATCCACTTCAATCTCGGAACGATCGCCTAGGTCAGGTAAGAGCCGTTGCAGAGATTCCCCAAACGCTTCGGGATGGGTATGAACCTCAGCATCTATTTGATTCCACAGTTCCTCAAAGCAATGCAGATGAGTTTGTGTCTGTGCCTCTAGCGGTTTCAAGTGCGCCAGCACTTCTGCCTGGGCCGCTTGACAGGAGCGATCGCGTCCGAGTAAATGCTCCAATGCAGATGCAGTTTGCCGGAGCCGGGTGATTTGCTCGATCACGGTCTGATATTGTCGCTGAAGCTGAGACAGCAATGTTTCCGGTGCATCGTGACTTGGGTCTGCTGCCAGCAATTTTAGGATATGGGCAAGCTGAAACCCCTGCTGTTTGAGGGCAACAATCTGCTTGAGTCGCTGCACATCTGAGTCAGTATAAAGGCGGTAGTTTCCAGGCGAGCGGGCAGGTTGAGGCAGCAGCCCGAGCTGATGATAGTGCCGCACCATGCGGGGTGTGATTCCGCCCCCAACTGCATCAGTCAGTTCTTTAATCGTCAATACCTGCGCCATCTTGTCTGAGTTAAAGTCTTTATTCTTGACATTAACATCAGTGTCAGGGTTTAGCCTGAGAGCAGGTGTTTCTGACTCTGCCCATGCTTTATCCGACTCGTCTTCCTCGGCTTGCCACAGATCATCCTGATGCGATCGCTGCCTTGCTGTGTGGTGTTCTGGTGTTTCTGGGCTGGACTGCATTGCATTTGAACTGGCTGGGACTGGCACTACTGCTGCTGCCAATTGCCTATGTGGTTGGAGGCTGGGAAAGTGCCCGTGAAGGCTTGACTACATTGTTTCAGGAAAGGGAGTTAGATGTTGACCTGCTGATGATCGTGGCAGCCCTGGGAGCCGCTTTTCTGGGACTATGGCGGCACGAATACCATCTAATTGTTGATGGAGCTATGCTGATCCTGATTTTTGCCACTAGCGGTGCACTGGAGAGTTATGCAATGCGGCATACAGAACGCAGTATCCGCAGCCTGATGAGCCTCACGCCAGACACTGCACGCGTGGTCGTCAATGGACAAGAGCGCATGATGCCGATTGCAGAACTAAGAGTAGGCGATCGCATCCGAGTCAAGCCAGGAGAACTAATTCCAACAGATGCAGTCATTTTGGAGGGAGAGACCGCTCTGAATGAAGCCGCTATCACGGGAGAATCGCTGCCGATCGAGAAAACCGCTGGGAATGAGGTATTTGCCGGAACCCTGAATGGCTACGGAGCATTGCTGCTCAACGTGCATCAACCGCCAGAAAGCAGCCTGCTGCAAAAAATCATCCGCGTGGTGGAACAGGCACAGACCGAGAAGCCGCCTTCCCAGCAGTTTATCGAACGGTTTGAGCGAGGCTATGCCCGTGTGGTTGTTCTGATGGGTGTGCTGCTGGCGATTTTACCGCCTTTCTTGTGGGGCTGGAGCTGGGAAACGACGATTTACCGGGCATTGATTTTTCTGGTGGTTGCCTCTCCCTGTGCCTTGGTAGCTGCAATCATGCCGACGCTGCTTTCAGGCATTGCAAACGGAGCCAGACAGGGAATTCTGTTTAAGAGCGGGGCTCAGTTGGAATTAATGGGAAGAGTGAGGGCGATTGCCTTTGACAAAACCGGAACGCTCACCACCGGACAGCCCCAAGTGTGCAAAGTGATTCCGGCATTGGGATACCAGGAAGCAGAGGTGCTGGAACTTGCCGCCGCGCTAGAAACTTATTCAGAACATCCGATCGGGCAGGCAATTTGTCAACGGGCAGCGCGGATAACTTCTACCGGAAGTTCATCCCAAAATCTATCGCTGACCTTCGTACAAGCACAGCCGGGACAGGGGATCACCGGGTTAAAAGGTAATATTTCGGTTCGCGTCGGCAAAGCGGCTTTTGTGCGATCCAAGATTCAGCAAATTCCCGCAGATCTGCTAGCAGCCAGTCACCAGCTCGAACAAGATGGAAAAACAGTCGTTTGGGTCGCTCAGGAAGCGGAGGTGCTGGGACTGATTGCGATCGCCGACGCGGTTCGGCCAGAGGCAGCCAGGGCAATTGCTCAGCTCAAACGAATGGGAATCGAAGCGATCGTGATGTTGACTGGAGATAATCAACAAACCGCAGATAGTGTGGCACAGATGGTTGGAATCGATCGGGTATATGCCGAACTGCTGCCAGAAGAGAAGCTTCAAATTATTCAGCAACTCCAGCAAAAGTATGAAACGGTGGTCATGGTGGGTGACGGAATTAATGATGCGCCTGCACTCGCTCAGGCAACAGTCGGAATTGCAATGGGAACCGCAGGCAGTGATGTCGCATTAGAAACCGCAGACATTGTTTTGATGACCGATCGCCTGGAAAAAATTGCAGCCGCGATTCGACTGGGAAAGCGTTCCCAATTCGTAGTAAAACAAAATATCATCTTTGCGCTGGCATTCATTTTGCTGCTCATTACCGCCAATTTTGTCGGCGATATTACACTGCCATTGGGCGTGATTGGACACGAAGGATCAACTGTTCTCGTGACCCTGAGTGGTCTACGGCTTCTTAGAAGTTAGGCTTCTAAGAGGTTAGATCGATCGCTTGCGGTAAAACGGGCAGCGGCGGCAAAACTGCATGAATACCTTGCTTCACAGCAGCCGGACGTTCTCGATAGGGAACCTTACCGCTTGCGCTATCTGAATACTGTTGGCTAAATTGCAGCAGTTCAGCAACAGATTCGAGCGCAGACAGTTCACTCAAAATAAAAGTGAGCTTATTGGGAGCAGCCAGTGCCACAACACAGGAACGGCTGCAAGCCCCCATACAGCGTACAGGTTGAAGGCAAATTGCCTCGTTCCAGTCACAATTTGCCAGTTCTTCTTTTAAGCGATCGAACAGGATTTGACCTGGACTTAATTGGTTTGTTTCTAATTGAGAAGAACGGCAGAGAACACAGACAAATAAAGTGTTTTGCATCATGATTAAGAATAATTTTCAGGTCAATTTTTCAAGTTAGTCGTCGTTCGATGTTCTAGATCTGCATTGTTTCCAGAGCTGTATTTTTCCGGCTTGTTACCCAACGGTTTGTTCCCAAAACATCTCCTTACAGCGAGCACTTATTGCAAGAGCAGGACGATCGCAGCCTGTTGCCGCATTGGTTGCCGTATTGTATAAACACTCATGCAGAATTCTTGAGCATCAGGATAGGACTGAAGGAAATAAAACTGATCGTTTGTATCGAAACTCTACAGTCAACAGAATCAGGCTCAGCATCGGTTCATAGCGAATCAACATCGTGACACTTTGATAAGTATCTGGTAAGCATCTGTTGAGCCGCTGCTCAAAGTATCCTCAGAATGTCTGCTGTTAGCTTGTGGGCGATCGCTTTAAGCAATGGGACATTCTCGGCCCAAAGCTTGAGAATTTTTGAAGCACAAACTCTTGCAACATAAACGCTTGAAACACAATCTGTACCTCGCAGATAGGGTCATGAAGTCAATCGGCGGGCATCCTGACTCAGAGACACTTCATTGCATCACCGTCTCATCACAGTTGCGGGACAGCGTTGGATTTGCACCAAACTTTCCCCCTTACGTTTGATGGCTGCTCCCCATCAAAACCGATATCAACTTAAACCTTAGCACGGTTGGGGTAGAGAGGCAGTTCAAGGCACAATTTCAATCGATAAAATCTGAATTTTCTGATGGATTTGCACAAGTTTCTTATCATCAGAAAAATTCTGAGCACTCATTTTTCAAAATCCAGAACTTGCCTTCAACCCTCCCTGGAGGATTCGCGTCATTCTCCAGGAGGGATACTTCTCTACTGCTGATTTGCTGCAATCCTTAGGCATCCAACAAGCCTGGCTCGATCGCTATCCGCACGAACTCAGCAATTGAGCTAGATGATTAATCTATCGACTTAAGGATTTTCCCGCAGAAAGCCATCAATTTGACGGAGTTCTTCCTCGGTCAGGCGAAATTGAGCCGCGCTAATAATGCCCTCAACCTGCTTTCCGCTCCGTCCTCCCACGATCGCAGCAGTGACAGCGGGGTGGCGAAGCGTCCAGGCGATGGCAACTTCTCCGGGCGATCGGCCATGAGACTGTCCAACTTGCCGCAGAAGTTCAACCAGTTTTAGGTTACGAGACAGGCGTGGTTCCTGAAATTCAGAGCTACTCTTGCGCCAGTCGTCGTCTGCCAGATTAGCGATGCGCTCTAGGGTCATGGCTCCGGTCAGCAAGCCAGACTGCATCGGCGAGTAAACGATTACGCCAATATTATTTTGCTGGCAGAACGGTAAAATTTCCTGCTCCACACCAGGTTTTACCAGCGAGTAGGGCGGCTGAAGCGAGGTAATGGGGGCGATCGCCTGAGCGCGGCGCATCTGTTCCACACTAAAGTTTGAAACGCCAATGTAGCGGACTTTTCCCTCTTCTTTAAACTTTGCCAGTGTACTCCAGCCTTCCTCGATGTCTGAGTCTGGATTGGGCCAGTGAATCTGATAGAGATCGATCGTTTCTACCTGGAGGCGGCGCAGGCTAGCTTCCAATTCGCGGCGAAGGGAATCAGCTTTTAAGCTGCGGCTAATTTCACGCGCTTCGTTCCAGATCATCGAACATTTGGTGAACACATAGGGACGCTCCGACCGGGCACCGATGCCCGCAGCCCTGCGGGATCGCTCTTTCAGCACCTTCCCCACAATTTCCTCAGAATGTCCCAGGCCGTAAATCGCGGCAGTATCAATCCAGTTCATGCCCAGATCGAGTGCCCGATGAATTGCAGCGATCGAGTCCTGGTCTTCCTGATGACCCCAGCCAAATTGCCAATCTCCACCACCGATCGCCCAAGCTCCATAGCCAATCGGGGTAATATGAAGGTCAGAGTCACCGAGCGGTCGGGTGGGCATGGTGGTATGTGGTTGAGTTTGCATCGTTGCTCCCTGGCGATCTAGTGCAGCTTTCATCGTAGGCATGGGTGAGCGGCTGAATCACCTCTCTAAAGACGGGCGAATTGTTTTCGGCCAGAAGCAGGCATTCTGTGATCGCGGATACAGAGGTAGACGGGAAACTGCGCCTCAATGGGAGATGATGGGTTCACTACTTGCTTTTCACACTATGGCAAGCCTATCAGGCGGTCTGCTGGACTCCACACGAGTTCTGTTGGACTTGCAGCAAGCCAACGAAATTGCTCAGTCCTTTTCTGGATGCCTGGAGCCAGAGCCGATCGCCTGTTGTGTGGCTCAGGGATTAGTCGATCGGTTTCGCTGTGCCTTTGCACGAATCTGGTTGCTGGAACCCGATCAAACCATGCTGCGACTGGTGGCATCAGCAGGAATGTACACGCGCACCGATGGCTTTTTTGGGCGAGTTCCAATGGGAGCCTACAAAGTTGGCAAGATCGCGCAAAACCGAGTGTCCTTCCTGAGCAACAATTTACCTGCGGAGCCGTGGGT
>NZ_JACJOR010000094.1:0-6186 GCF_014695615.1 Leptolyngbya sp. FACHB-711 | reverse complement strand
CGTCCGGCGTAGCCACTTTTGTGATGCCTGCTTCAATCCTAGGCTGAAAGCTTTGCTGGAGCCACTGCCCGACCGATGCAAGGTCTGGGGTGGGAACTTCAAGATAAAGAATTTCTTTCATCAGGGATTTCTAAAGCTCCGATAAATTCGCTGAGAGACGAGGTAAATTTCCTGTAAAAACAGGGTTGACAACTGCCCAATCTGCGCTACACTTCCGAGTACGCTAAATGTGCCTGAAAAAGTCTCGTCATTCGCCCGATCACTGCTAGAGATCGATTTCTAATGCATTATCCCATCCCAGCCAGTTCACAAGAAATAGTTGCCCTGCGACAGCAGCCTGTTAATGAAGAATTAATTGTGGCGGCAATTGCGGGCGTGGTGCAGGTGGCTCGCTCTAAAGGGCAATCGCTGGAAGATCTCACGGCTGAAGTGCTGGCAGACGATAGCCTGCTTGATCGAGAACTGCGTCGCTGGCTCAGCGATGTTGTCACACATGCCTGGAAAACGTTACCGTAACAAGTAGTAACAACCAGTAATTGTATTTCGGCAATTTGCGATCAACATGGCTAAATTGGGAAGTAATCAACCTATGAACCGAGCTGACAGAATGAACGCTCTCACCAAACCAACCATTCGCACCACTGGAGTGGCAAAACGCTCTGCGCTTGATACCACCCAGCTGATGCGTCGAGCTGAAGATCTGGTCAATGCTGCATCAAACCGCTATCGCATTACGGTTCAAGTTGCCAACCGCGCCCAGCGTCGTCGCTTTGAGGAGTTTGACAGCCTCGACGACCCCAAAATGAAGCCTGTTATCCGGGCAATCATCGAAATGTCAGATGAGCTGACTCAGCCCGAAATTATCGGCGAATAGCCTAATTCATTCAGGGGAATCATTCAGGGGAATTTGGCAGAATGCGATCGGCAAACCGTCGTCAGCAATTTCGTTCGGGGCGATTTATCGCGCTGATCACCACGGGTTTCTTTATTGCAATCGCAATGCTGCCTATCCAGAGGGGGGTTCCGCGACAGACAGATCCCCTGCCCCGCCTTATTTTTGCCGTATCGCCTCAGGCCACTCAGGCACAGCAACAGTTTTTGCGAATTGAAGAAGCCGCTGCCCAGGTCTATGCGCTGGAACCCGATCTGCCGCTTGAAAATCAGTACGTCAACGAAGATACGGGGCGGGTGTCTGATCGCAATACGCTGCTAAGTCGCCTGATTCGCTATCACTCCTATGTCAGGGGCAGACCATTTACCTACCGCCTGGACTGGAAGCTGACCCTGGCGGATTATCTTGGCGCAAACGAAAGAGTTATCGCCTCAACTTATCCCGGTGTAGATACGTTGCGCCCCAGTCCTCACGCTGGAGACATCGCCGCCATCAATCGCCTCACCCGAAATCAGCGCGATCGGCTGGTCAATGCCCTCGTATCTGTTTATGCCGTCTATACCCCGCCTGCCGCGACTGCTGCGCCTTCGTCTGCCGAACCCCCTGCCTCGAGTGCTTCGCAGTTTCCCGAAGGGGTAATTCCTCCATCCACTAATATTCGTCCTGCCCCGCAGCCCGCTCCCCGCCCTGCTGCGCCCTCACTTCAAAGTCCTCAACCCGGCGATGCTCAGCTTTTAGCTCCATAAGAGTTCGTTCTTAAACCTGCTCATGGTACGTCAACTTAAACAGGGAACCGGATGGCGGCTCGGCTGGGATGCCGATGCACCTCAGTTTAAGGGACTTGTGGGCAGCGACGACTGGGCGATCGAGCTAACGGAAGCAGAGTTGGATGATTTTTGTCGGCTTGTGGTGCAGCTTGACCAGATGATGGGGCAGATGGGGCAGGAACTCATGGAAGAGGAGCGGATTGGTCTGGAGGTCGAAAGCGATCGCATCTGGCTGGAAGCGGAGGGATTTCCCCAGGCTTATCAGCTTCGTTTGATTGTGCTAACAGGGCGAGGCGCAGAAGGAACCTGGTCAGAGCAGGCAGTTCCGCCATTGGTTCAGGCAGTGCAAATGCTCAAGGTTTTTTAGTAGATTGCAGAATGATGACAATGAGTTATGTTATGCTGTTTAAGCACAAAACGAAGTGCATCGGGGCGTAGCGCAGCTTGGTAGCGCACTACTTTGGGGTAGTAGGGGTCGTGGGTTCAAATCCCGCCGCTCCGATCGCTTAAATCAAATCCCCACTTGAAAGCCTGCTTTTCTCACTAGAGAGGGCAGGTTTTCTACTTGGCATTGCTTGGCATTAATTAAGCATTTCTACCGCTAGATCCAATCAGATCTTGCTGAATCTGGGCAGCTAGTTTCTTGGCACGGTGCAGATTCAAGTGAGAAACGCTCTCTTGCTACTGTCCATCTAAGTTGGAGACGATCGCCCCTATGATTAACCTTGATGCTGCCGCGCTCTGCACGTTGGCGTGGTTTCTTCATGGGAGAGAAATTTTAGATATTGCTCGATGTTGCGCTGATGTTGGGCTGGGTGCGATCGGTTTATGAACTTGACTATTTAAACGAGCCAGAGTCACTATCACGCTGAAGCAAGATTCAATCAATTGAAGGATTGAAGCTGTTTCTGAAATGACGCAACATGGTTGAATCATAAAGCCCCACTGCTGCACCATTTATAACGTCCATGCTTACCACCTCTCACTTATCGTCCCATCCTACAAAAGCAATTGCTACCTTTCGTGAACTCCTTAGAGTAGGAGGTGTTCGGGCAGCGCTGCAATTCCTCAACTCAATTAGTAACCATCGCTTTACTGCCGTTTTTCGCTTTGAGGGGGATACCCTCCGCAACCTGCATCTAATTGACCGGGAGAACTCTAAGATTGAGCGTTGCCCGGACTTACCAGTAGTAGATTCCTATTGCGTCTATGTGCGAAGTGCTGCCAAGCCTTTTGTCATCAATGACTCCCTAGACGACGATCGAGTAGAGGGGCATCTGAAACAGCAAATAGTGCGGTCTTACTGCGGCGTACCGCTATTGGAAGAGAATGGAGAACTGTTTGGCACAATCTGTCACTTCGATTTCAAGCCAATTCCTTTTACAGCTGAAGAGGCATTTTTGCTAGATGAGATTACGCCATATCTTGTTAAGGCAATTCAGGAAACAGAACTCAATTTACCTTAGGAAGTAAAGAACTAGATTGGCTCTTGTTTACCTGATACAAATACAAAGCCCTCGATCACACTGATCAAGGGCTTCTCTGGAGAACGAGTTAAGTAACAGAAAACGCTTTTAATAAGCTGGGGCTGCTTGTTCAACAAATATGCTATGTACAGATAATCACAAAGTCACTTCATATTTCAATCTAACTATTGATAGAGAAAGTAGTCGAGGTACTCTATCGGTCGGACTAGGGGAATTCCCCCATCACTAGCACTTCAGCTTGGGAGACGTTAGGGCAATCAATGTTGCACTAGTCGAGGGCTTGTCTTGAAGAACGTTCCAAGTAATAAAAATGCCCCCGATGATTAGGGAGCGGTTTATTAAATCCTTTCTTGTTATGTATTGATTATTGCAATTATGCTTTACATCTCCTTCCTGCTAAAGGTAGGAAAAGCAGTCAAAATATTCATGCGATCGGCTTAGGGAGATGTCCCCGTCAGCCTTCCTCGGTGAGTAGGTGATCGCTATGAAGCTAATTGCTTCAGTCGTTAATAGTCAGTGTGCCAGTGGAAAGGGCGGAATGTCAGGTATAGCTTCGCCCCTAGCAACCTCTTTTTCTTGAAGTGGAAGTTTTACATCCCATCTCTAAACTGCGTGACTGCTTCGGTGTAGCGAATGGGCAGCACATACTCCAGGTTCTCATGGGGGCGCGCAATGATGTGAGTTGACAGCACAGAGCCGCCATTAACCCGATTGACCGACTCAATGCCCGCGGCGATCGAGGCCTGAACTTCGGAAACATTGCCCCGAACGATGACGGTGACTCGACCACTGCCGATTTTTTCGTAGCCGACTAAGGTAACCTGAGCCGCTTTCACCATGGCATCCGCCGCTTCGGTAATCGCCGGGAAACCCAGGGTTTCAATCATTCCAACAGCAATTGACATAAAGATACATCTAACCTTTTTGATAGTTTTGATGGTCGATAGACACTCAGGAATCCGTCCCTGATTCCATTTGAACGAATCTGCCTGATGGGTTGATACGGTGCCCAACCCATATTGATCAAGCGTCCTTTGTTGCCTGTTTTATAGAATGCCGTGCGTGTTAACTAAGTACGGTGGTAGTAGCTCTAAGAACCATATACCAAAGCCTTTGCACTCAATAGCGTTGCGCAGCACTATCAATAAAATTCAGGATACGGTGTCAAATAAAATCTTGATTTCTTAAAAGTGTATCTAACTATTAAGTGTACCGCTGTTTAGTCACGATATGGAACTACTCGCCGATCGAATCACGTCCGAGCTTCGGGTACTGGCTAGGCAACCAGCAGTTCGATTGGGACAAGGCTGAGTCGGAGGGTCGATCGTTGCAAAGCATTTCTGAAATGAGCCCATGTCATGCAAGCCCTCTAATCAGTGCGATCGGAAGGCTTTTTGATGGCTAATCGAGAGTCATTCGGCAGCAGACAACAGATGAAGCGGAATTACATCGCCGTTTAGCTAGTTCTCCCAATCGACGCTCACCCTTCCCCATTTCGTTGCCAGAGCCATTCAACTCCAATCTGTACGAATACGGGACGAATACGGGTGGCAAGCTCGCCCCTTGCCCGATCGCTCGATGAGTTGGCGAGCACAGAGGCGTTTGTAACAGAGCTGGACTTGCGCTTGCCCACCTTGGGTTGCTTCAGTCAGCTGCGGGGTTGTCCTCTCGCCATCTTTGAGCAGTTCATACCTCTACCTGAGATGTAAGTTTTTTACCTGCCACTCGATCGTGTACTTACAGCTCTGCCACTACAGCGGCTTCTATCAGTGGCAATGTCACTCGGCGTGTTACAGCTTCCGCCTCCTGTAGACCCGCTAAGCTCGACCGAGAGGGGGAGAGAAGTTTGGATGGGAAGCGACAACGAGGAACCGCCGTGCCCCAGAAAATCACTGCCGCCAAAAGAGTTGGTGTCAACTGAGGCAGAGCTACTGCCAGAAGAACTGCTGCCGACTGAGGAACGACCACTGCGATAGGGAAGGTCAAAGTCGATCGCAGAACTGCCAATACTGGAACCGCTTGAAACCGGACTGCTCGCGTGGGAGGCTCCGCCTGTTCTTCTGCCGCCGCTTCCTGCCCCATTTCTAATTGTGCTTGCAGCTCGCTCCCACTGCTCAGTCGAAATCCGATCGCCACAGCCGGGAATCGTGCTGAATCTTGCCCCGGTTTGGGCGTAGCGAGCCAGCAGGTCGCGATGGTCACTCATCTGCTCTCGCTGCCCTAGATTCCACTGAATTGGAGCCGCGAGAAGTCGATCGGCTGTGCTGGCTGCGTCTGCCCACTGTTGTGAGCAGTATTGCTGGTGCAACTGAGCCTGAAGCCCTTGCACATTGAGGGCTTGAGCGGAAACCGGACGTGCGGGAAGAAATAGGGCGATCGTCAGCACTGCAAGAGAGAATTTCATGGGTTTGCTTGAGAGGGAGGTTTGGTTTAAACCTTCCCGGAGCAGTGGGAGGGGTAACGATCGAGTGTCCTGAGGATGCCCCTAGTTCGCCTTTGTTTAGCAATCGAAGTCTTCCACCAACAATTCAAGATGGCGTGAGCAGCACAAAGCCCTTGACTAGTGCTACCGACGAGAAAAACAGCGATCGAACTCCTCCACCAATTCTTTGGCTTTGGCGTGATCACCCTGTCTTACCACTTCTGAAAGTTGCTTAAGCCAATCAGATTCTTCTTTGAGATGTTCAATAAAATTTTCAGCTGTTCGAACAAAAAGAGATCGTCGCTCTTTGTCCACCAGCCCAAACTTGAGCCAATCATTAAGAGCGCTGAAGGGCAAGGCTTTCGCTAGTTTGTGGAGGACTTTGCTACTAGGACTGCGTGAGGGGTCGTTGTAGAGCCGATAAACTATGTCTTGTGCTAAATTCCGTTCGTCTCCACAGAGATCAATCATCGTAAGCGGGACAGCTTATCCTTAACGACCATTTTTTTCGGCTGCTATACAAAGGCGTGCCTGAGTGTGCCAGTTACTCGGTCGCTAAAACAAGGAAAAATCAAGGATTTGCGCGATCTTTTGCCTGCCTGTTTGCAATACGTAACT
>NZ_JACJOR010000093.1:0-9852 GCF_014695615.1 Leptolyngbya sp. FACHB-711 | reverse complement strand
GGACCCTATAATTTTATTGGTTTAAGTTGACTTGAATGGATTTAGGCGATATCAGAAGCGATATCAAATTTGATTAATCATTGATTATTTTGATTTGTTTGTTTATTCATCCGTTTTAAAAGGCAGAGGCTTAACAAATCGTGAGACGTTTAACGCTTCCCAGTTGGCAAGAGTGGCGATCGGAATTAGCGGATGTCGTGCGGGGATTGGCAGGAGGATTTTTATTTGGCATTCCCCTGATATACACGATGGAAGTGTGGTGGATCGGATCTTATGCCGATGCAGGTGGACTGCTAGGGGTGCTGGCATCGACGTATGTGATCGTGTTTTTGCTCAACAGAACTGATGGATTTCGGCAGCAGTATCCTGACCAGATACGGAAAGCTTTGACAGACAGCGTTGAAGCCTTGGCGATCGGCATTGTTTGCGTAACCTGGGTGCTGATTTTGCTTCAAGAAATCACCTGGGATACGTCGGTGAATGAGGCAGTTGGCAAGATTGTGTTTGAAAGTGTTCCATTTGCGATCGGCGTAGGGCTGGCGCGATCGATTTTGCAGGGCAATCGGGGTGGGAACGATGAAGAAAACGATTCAGGGCAGCCACCTCGTTCTCAAGGCTCTAACTCAACCCTGACTGATATTGGAGCCACGCTAATCGGCAGTATTTTTATTGGGTTTAGTATTGCTCCGACCGATGAAGTGCCGATGCTGGCGGCAGCAATTTCTCCTCCCTGGCTGCTGGTGGTGATTGGCATGTCGCTGCTGGTATCCTACTGTATTGTGTTCGCGGCAGGCTTTACAACTCAGAAGCGCAGGCTTCAAGAGGGAGGGTTATTTCAGCGTCCATTCACTGAAACGATCGTCTCCTACCTGCTTTCCCTCAGTACGGCTGCCATCATGCTTTACTTTTTTCATCGGCTCGATTTTAGCGACCCCTGGAATTCCTGGCTGGAGCAGACCTTGCTATTAGGACTTCCAGCTACGATCGGCGGCGCAGCAGGACGAATTGCAATATGAAAAACACGATTAGACCCAAACCCCAAGCCCAGCGACGAATTTCGGCTGAGCAGGTTACGTTTACAATCGCCTGCCTGATCCTGGGGACAATCATCAGTCTGGTACTGCTAGCATGGGCAACCGAGAAAGATATCCCTCCAGTGCTATCGGTGCAAACTCAGCTTGGAGAAGTGCGCGAAGCAGCGGGACAGTTTTATGTGCCTTATCAAGTCACCAATACAGGCGGCAAAACTGCTGAATCAGTCCAGGTGATGGGAGAGCTAGAAATCAACGGCGTGACCGAATCTGGGGATCAAACAATCGACTTTCTCTCCAGGAATGAAGTGGAAGAGGGCGCGTTTGTCTTTAGCCGCGATCCGCGTCAGGGGGAGTTGAGCATTCGCATTGCCAGCTACAAACTGCCTTAGCAGTCCTTGCTATCGAACCAGCAGTAAACCCACCTGGAGCAACCCGATCACAAAGCCGAGAACGCCGCCCAAATTCACAATCGCCTGCAATTCATTTTTCACAATGCCCTGAATTGCCAGCTCCAGGTCGGCGGCAGAAGTCGATTTGACGCGATCGATAATGACCTGATCGATATTGAGAATCGGAATAACCTGAGCCACCAGCGATTCGAGATCGCGTTCCAGATAGCGTTCCAGAATCAGTGCTAGTTCATAGCTGATGGGATGCAGCGAGCTGGAAACGACTTCCGAAGTGCGCAGGCGAGTCAGCAGCAGGTTGGCAACTTCGTTCCAATCAATCGAATCACTCATGCCCTGAAGCAGATCTGAGCCTTTGTCCTGAAGATACAGCCGGATCTCATCACGCATAGTTTTGCGGATTTGGCGCACGGTGGCGACGGGCAGGTTTTGCAGAGACAGGTTTTGCAGCATTTCCTTTAGCCGATCGCGTACCCCCAGCGATTGAACCAGTTCATCGAGCCGCACGTTGCTGCTTTCTCGCTCATCCAGGCAGTAAGTTCGCAACCGGGTCAGCGCGTTTCGCACCCCAAACAGGTTTGCCACCACCCAGTACGTGCCGCTTGTCTTTTCCCGAAAGCCTTCATCGATCACTCTAATATTGCGATCGGTGAGAAAATCAACAATCAACTGCCGCAGCACATCCGGCGGAATGACAGATTGCAGGAGCCAGTCGGCAACTTGTTCTGCCTGGGGTTCAGTTAGCCGCAGTTCCAGCAACACCTGGTCAAAAAGCTGATTGAGCTGCGCTTCTAAAAAGTCTTCTTGCCGCGCCAGCACTTTGACCACTCTGGGCAAAGACTGACCTACCAGGTCGTGCAGCACGTTTGCCACGATCGCCGCCGCTTTTTCCTGGTTTCTGTCCTGCACCTGATCAAGCGCGAGTTTCAGTAGCCACTCGATCGCTCCCTGAATCCGCTCGGTTTGCAGCAACTTACGAGCCAGATTTTGCAGTTCTTCTGGTGTCAGCAGCGATCCCATAATCGTATCGGCAATTCGCTTTGCCAGCCGTTCCTGGTTACTGGGAATCAGCCCCGGCGTAAACGGCAGCTTGCGTCCCCCCAAATATAACGGCCGATAGGGACGAAACAGCATCTTGATTGCCAGATCGTTGGTGAAGTAACCAATTACACCACCGACGATCGGGGGAGCAGCCAGAGTCCAGAGGGTTGTGAAGTCCACAGTCGGAAAAAGAAGGGGTAGGTAAAGGGGGATAGATCTTGAAGATAAAATCTTATTTCGTTGCAACGAGAACACCCATCATGCCACTGGCGATCGGATAGTGAACTGCATGGCAAAATCCGGCAGCTTTGGCAAGCGCAACCTGCTCAGACCCAAGCGGAAAGCGATCGAGGCTGGGATTGATGTAGGCATACTCGTCACGTAAGCCAAACTGGGCTGCCGCCGGAACCACGAGATGATCCAGATACCACTGCTGAAAAGTTCGCATCGTCGAGTTGCCAGCGCGATGAAAGTCCAGAATGGCAACTTTTGCCCCCGGTTTCAGCACTCGGTACAGTTCGCTCAAGCTTTTGGGAATATCCGTGACGTTTCGTAATCCGTAGCCCATTGTCGCTGCATCAAACGTTTCTGCTTCGAAGGGTAAATCGAGCGCATCACCTTCCTGCCAGACGATCGGTGCAGTGCGACTGCTGAGAACGGTTTTTTGATGGGCGATCTCAAGCTGGGCGCAGGCAAAATCCACGCCATAGACCTTTCCCATTCCGCCCACCTGCCGCGCAAGCAACCGAGCCAAGTCGCCACTACCGCAGCATACATCAAGGCAGCGATCGCCCACCTGCGCATCGCTCCATTTAACCGTCATTTGTTTCCAGACACGATGCAGCCCCAAACTCAGCCAGTCGTTGAGCTGGTCATATGCCGGGGCAATGCGATCGAACAAGGCGCGAACGTCTTGTGCAGGGGGCGGGGCGGGGGAAGGCGAAGTCACAGCGATGCAAAAATAACTACTCCTTGATCCTACACAGGAAGACTGGCTGCAAGCACAGTGAACCGCAACCGATAAACCCTACCTTTAACGGTGGAAAACCGAAGGAGAGACAAAGCCTCAGCCTTCGGTACAAAGAGCACGATAAAATCAGGAAAAAATTAAGCAGGAAAAGTTAGCTAGCAGGGCGAAGCACAGGTGAGGATAATGCCAACGAGCGTAGAAACCGCTTCTAGCAGCGTCAGATGATGGGGCTGGAGTGGGTAAGACTGCTGCCATTGAAGCGAAAGAACTGCCAAAACTTCATCGGATACCCGCTCCTTGGGCAGAACTGGAATTACCAGACGCAGCGGCACATCTGCTGTTTTGTCATTAGCAATTTGCAGGCTCTGCGTCTCGATTGCTGCCTGAACTAACGGATCATCGACCAGCTCATCCTGGGCTGCGGCAAGGTCTGACTCTTCCAGGCAATACACTCCGGCGGTGCTGAGCGTCTTCTGTTTAATTCGCTGCAAAACACAGCGATCGGCAGATAGCACACGACCACAGGCGGCAGCAACCCGCTGAAGATACTCCTGATGAGTCGAAGACTGCCCAATTTGAGCGATCTGAGTGAGCAGTGCTGTTTGAGCCTGTACCCAATGCAGTGCCTCAGTTCGCTGCTTGAGCTGCTCATAAGCCTCGGTTGCCCGATAAACGACCTGCTTGAGTTCCTCTGGTTCCCAGGGTTTGGTGATGTAGCGGTAGACCTGTCCAGAGTTGATTGCTTCAACCAGATCTTCAATATCCGTGAATCCAGTGAGAATAATCCGCATTGTGTCGGGAAACTGAGGCGTGGTACGGCTCAAAAACTCAGTCCCCTTCATTTCTGGCATTCGCTGGTCAGAAATAATCACAGCAACTTCACCCTGCTGCGCCAAAATCTCAAGAGCAACAACGCCGCTTTCTGCGCGTAGAACTTCGTACTCGCGTCGAAAGGTTCGATACAGCAGATCTAAATTATCGGGTTCGTCATCGACCACCAGCATCCTGGGTTTCTTCGATTGCTTCAGGCTCATGATTGCATGGTAAGCGTCAGGGGAAATTAGATTCGTCATAGGGCATGATCCGGGAGCGCAAGTTAGTTGCTTGCTTAACGCGAGGAGAGCTGGTTTAGGCTTACTGTAACAATCAGTTTTAGTTGGTGCACTGCGTAGATCTGCGGGATTCATGCAAGGAGGTTTACGATCGCTTCAACCCCTCGGTAATTTCTACAGGGGCTCACCGTTGCTCACTGTTAATTACCGTTACTTACTCCTGCTCACTGCCGCTCACTGTTAATTATTTTTAATTAACGCTGCTTACTGTTAATCGCCATGAAGCCCTATCAGCAAATTCCTATTCTTGAATGCGGCGAACCGCTCTTGCCAATTCCAATCGAAGCGTTTGCACTAGAGCAGCCCCATGCTTACATCAAGCTGGGTGCGCCCTACGGCAATAAGTCACCCTACTTTTTACGACAGGGTGTATTAAAGCAACTGCATCAGGCACAGACTTTGCTGCAAACGCTGCGGCCTGGCTGGCGAATTCAGATTTTTGATGCCTATCGTCCGATCGCGGTGCAGCAGTTTATGGTGGACTATACCTTTACCGCAACCCTGGCAGAACGCGGATTAACGCTTGCCCAACTCACCAAATCAGAGCAAGCCAAAATCTGGCAGGAAGTGTATCAATTTTGGGCAGTTCCCAGTGCGAACTCTGCCATGCCGCCACCTCATAGCACCGGAGCTGCGATCGATGTCACGCTGGTCGATGAGATGGGGCAAACGGTAGACATGGGTTCTGCGATCGATGAGCTGTCGCCGCGCTCCTATCCCAATCATTTTGCCGATATCGCAGTCTGGCAAGCCCGCAGTCCTGACGTGACTCTAGAAACAGCGGCTCGATTTCACGCCCATCGTCAGCTTTTGCAGCAGGTCATGGGAGAAGCAGGATTTTTGCAGCATCCTAACGAGTGGTGGCACTTCTCCTGGGGCGATCAACTCTGGGCATGGCAAATGCAGCAGGCTAATCCAAGGCGATCGTGGGCTGCCTGCTATGGCAGAGTTTGAGTTTGCTGTTCGTTTCAAAATTCCCCAAGTTTGAGGGATTTAGTTTGAGGGATTTAGTTTGAGGGATTTAAGGAGCAATGCAGGATTTCCGCGCCCTCAGCATCCTCTTAACAAACTCTTACAAATCGCCTACTGAATTCACTATTGAGGATTGGCACAATAGCGATTCACTTCTTCGACGAGCGGAGCTTCTTTGTCGGTCGCTGTTTTAAGTGAGTTAAAGGCTTGCTGAGCCGCCTGAGAATTGCTTGCAGTTGCACTAGAGACTAGTTCACGAGTTGCACCGCTAATTTCGGAATACATCGCGACAAAGCGAGATTTAAACTCGGTCAAACGCTGATCGCCAAATTCTAAAGCTTCCATTTCTCCCCGCGCTTGGTCTGCTGCTGCCGCAATTCGGTTCATCGCTCCGACGTTATTTGCAGGATTTGTCGTGGAATTGCCAGCATCGGGAGAAGCAGCCGTGCTCTGGGTGACGGACTGCACCTGAGCAACCGCCTCGTTCGCAACGCTAATGAGCTGATTACACTGAGAAACTTTTCCTTCGCTACAGCTTATGACTAAAAAAGCAACGGCAGCGATCGTCAAAGTCAACCAGATGCCCCTCCGCAAACGAAACAGAGAACAAACCATATCTACTTCCCCTAGACGGTTAAGAAACAGCAAGCACAACTTGCACTAATTTTGCAACAGTCTAGCTGTATTGCTCAGTATAGCCGCTTCATATGATAGTTCTCTTTGGCTGCGATACCTGTTTGCATCCTAGTCAAGCGCTTACAAGCTCTTGTATCAGCAAGTCATGACCGTTTCTTGCAGCGTTCGTTAAAACGATGTGCACCAATCCCTTCTAGCGGACGGCTCAAGCATCTGCCGGATTAAGCTGAGCCATTGCCCAGGTGGTGTAAGTGCCGATCGGACTCCAAAGCAGATAGGGAATGAGCAACACTGCTGCCCAGCCAGCGATCGGTAACACGAATAAGGTCAATATAATTCCCCAGAAGAACCCGGTTGCGCCAATGATCGCGCCCGTAATCAGGCTACGGCGAAGTTCCATTATTGGGTTATATGCCAGGGTGAGAATCTCCAGCAGCAAATAGCCGCCCATCAACAGCCAGGTTCTAGAACTGCCTGGATCTTTTTCCCACACGATATAAGCAGACCATGCAGCACAGATAAAAACCGTCGTCCAGATGAAGGGAATTGCTGCCTCAAAGGTAAGCCACCGGGGACGCCGCAGCCGCCTGAACCACTGAAGTCCTCCCGGCGGGTTGAGACTTCCCCCAATTCCTACAACTACCAGGGTCACTCCCCCAATCACCAGCCAGGACGGAAGCATAGAGTTATCCTTTCGCGATCGCTAATCGTTTTCAAGCAAACTTCGTTTCTCACGCTGCCAGATCAAACCGCTGTTGGAATCGCTCCAAGGAATTATCCTTTGCCTACCCACTACTGACTCACCGCCTCACCGCTATTTCTGACAAAGAAGAAATATTTATCCAGGCTGCTGTATCGCAGAATGCCTTTACCAAACTTAAATTCTACCGAAGGAATATGCTTCAAATAACTTAACACAATAGCTTCCACCAGTTTTCCTGATAAAACATGTGAATGCCTGTACTTCAAACCTTTCTCGCCATCGACTTAAAAAAAGCGCAATTTACACAACTTAATAATCTTTAGGTTGTGTGAAAAGAAAAGTAACGCTTTGTCGGAGTTAATTGCGTTGAAATGCTGATGAAAAGGGAATTCTCGCCGCTTATCTCTATTCCGAGACGGTTCTCAATAACTCGTAACAAATTCTGCCTCGACAGCATTGTATAAGAATACCTGGAGGGCAAAAATGACAGACTAATCGCTACCCAAGCTGCTTTGTACAACGCCTTTTGGTTTCTCATATAAATGTGAAGTTGTTCTCAGATTTCTCTTAGCTTTCCATTATGTTGAGATGAGGGCTGAGACAAACTAAGAGGTCAATCAGAGAGCTGAAGCGAATCTGTGATTTCTCCTTCAGGTTGCTTAGCCAGCTTGAACCTAAATCAGGTTTAATCCAAACCGAACTTAACTAAAACAATTAGGAGATTGAGTCCATGCTAGATGCATTCGCCAAGGTTGTTTCTCAAGCCGACGCTAAGGGTGAGTTCCTGAGCACTTCTCAGCTCGATGCACTGACCAGTCTGGTCAGAGAAGGCAACAAGCGTCTGGACACCGTAAACCGGATCACCAGCAATGCTTCCACGATCGTTGCTAACGCAGCTCGCGCTCTGTTTGAAGAACAGCCTCAGCTCATCCAGCCGGGCGGAAACGCATACACCAACCGCCGCATGGCTGCTTGCTTGCGCGACATGGAAATCATCTTGCGCTATGTGACCTATGCTACTCTGGCTGGCGATTCCAGCGTTCTGGACGATCGTTGCCTGAACGGTCTGCGTGAGACCTACCAAGCTCTGGGTGTTCCCGGTGGTTCTGTAGCTGCTGGCGTTCAGAAGATGAAGGAAGCTGCTGTTTCACTCGCTAACGACCCCAGTGGCATCACCAAGGGCGATTGCTCCGCGCTGATGTCTGAAGTGGCTAGCTACTTCGATCGCGCTGCTGCGGCTGTTGCTTAATTTGTTCTTTGTCAGTGTCCTCGGTTTATTTGCTGTGTTCAGTGACCGATGACAAACCTTTGTCTCAACGCAAACATTTCAAGGATTACAAATTTAGGGAGATAATCACATGAAGACACCCATTACCGAAGCCATCGCTGCTGCTGATACCCAAGGTCGTTTCCTCAGCAACGCTGAAATGACCCAGGTGTACGGTCGTTACGAGCGTGCTGCCGCGTCTCTGGAAGCTGCTCGCACTCTGACCAGCAACGCTCAACAGCTGGTCGACAGCGCAGCTAATGCAGTGTATCAAAAGTTCCCCTACACGACTCAAACTCAGGGATCTAACTTCGCTGCTGATGCTCGCGGTAAGGCTAAGTGCTCTCGCGATATCGGCTACTACCTCCGCATGGTAACCTACTGCCTCGTTGCAGGTGGTACGGGTCCCATGGATGAGTACCTGGTTGCTGGTCTGGACGAAATCAACCGCACCTTTGACCTGTCTCCGAGCTGGTATGTGGAAGCTCTGAAGCACATCAAGGCTAACCACGGTATCACAGGTCAAGCTGCTGTTGAAGCAAATGCCTACATCGACTACGCGATCAACGCTCTAAGCTAATTGATCGTGCAGCCCGGAAAGGTATGCGGTTGCTGGTTGTTTGCTAGCGATGGTTTATCTTTCCGGGCTTAGTGTATCTACAGGTATTCGAGTATTTGAGAATGTTCGTCTATCTGAAGATATTTAGGGGAAAGGGATGAGGAATGGAGGATGAAGGGCAAGCCTGCTCGGAACCCCAAACGATCGGCTCTATTTTCCTTCAATTAGAAAATGCTGTATTGCCTTTTTAAAATTTAACTCGCAATTTGTTTCATTTTCCTTTCCTTCTTCGTTCCTTAGCCTCGTCTTGCTTGTTGGCATTCTCGCTCTGTTAAGACAGAACAGATAAGTTGGAGGAGATAACCTATGGCTGTGACAACAGCAGCGTCCCGGTTGGGCACGTCGGCATTTAGCGATTCGGCACGGGTAGAACTGCGTCCTACTTCGACCAGGGAGGATGTAGAAAATGTGATTCGTGCCGTCTATCGGCAGGTGTTGGGCAACGATTATTTGATGAAGTCAGAGCGTCTGACCAGTGCAGAGTCTCTGCTGCGCGATCGCAAGATCTCAGTGCGAGAGTTTGTGCGCTGCGTGGCGAAGTCAGAACTGTATAAAGAGAAGTTCCTTTACCCCAACTTCCAGACGCGCGTGATCGAACTCAATTACAAGCATTTGTTGGGTCGCGCTCCTTACGATGAGAGCGAAGTGATCAATCACCTGGATCTTTACGAGAACCAGGGATTTGATGCTGAGATTGATTCCTACGTTGATTCGGAAGAGTACCAGTCGAACTTCGGCGAGAATATTGTGCCCTACTACCGGGGCTTCGATGTTCATACCGGGTCGAGAACGGTAGGTTTTAACCGGATGTTCCGTTTGTATCGTGGCTATGCCAACAGCGATCGTGCCCAAACCGAGCGCAACAACTCGCGTCTGGCACGGGAACTGGCGCAAAATAAAACTTCGTCGATTATGGCTCCTTCGAGCAGCAACGGCGGTTGGTCCCACTATCGGGCATCAAACGATGTTGCGCCTGCAAAGTGCCTAGGCGGCTCGGTTGCAGGTGACGAAGCCCGAATGTATCGCTTGGAAGTGGCGGGACTGCGAGGCTCTGGCTATCCCAGTGTTCGGCGTAGCAGCACAGCATACCT
>NZ_JACJOR010000092.1:0-6675 GCF_014695615.1 Leptolyngbya sp. FACHB-711 | reverse complement strand
AATGCCCAGTTTCTTGCCCAGGAACTTGCCCGGCTGGGAATTCCCCACTATTACCAGACAACCGTAGGCGACAACGTGCTGCGGCTACAAAAGGCGGTGGCAATTGCTTGCGAACGATCGCGCCTGCTGATTTTTACGGGCGGGCTAGGACCAACTCCCGATGATCTGACGACAGAGACACTGGCAGATTTTTTTGAAGTTCCTTTGATTGAACGATCGGACGTTCTGGAAGACATTGCCCAAAAGTTTGCTCGACGGGGACGGCAAATGTCGCCCAGCAACCGTAAGCAGGCGTTGATCCCACAGGGTGCTGAGGTGCTGCCTAATCCGGTTGGCACAGCTCCAGGTATTATCTGGCAGCCGCGTCCAGGACTGACGATCCTGACCTTTCCCGGTGTGCCCAGTGAAATGCAGGCAATGTGGCAGCAAACCGCCGTGCCGTTTCTTGAGAGCCAGGGCTGGGGACAGGAAATTATTTATAGCCGCACCCTGCGCTTTTGGGGCATTGGAGAGTCGGTGTTAGCCGAAAAAGTAGCCGCCTTTCTGAAGCTGGAAAACCCGACGGTTGCACCCTATGCGGGCAAAGGCGAAGTCAGGCTGCGGGTTTCGGCAAAGGCAACGAGCGAGGCAGAAGCCCTGAATCTGATTCATCCCGTCGCGCAGCAGCTTCGTGATCTGGCTGGCATAGACTATTACGGGGAAGACGAAGACACGCTAGCGGTGGCAGTCGGGACACTGCTGAAGGCAAAACAGCAAACTTTGGCAGTGGCAGAATCCTGTACAGGCGGTGGATTGGGTCAGCTTCTGACCGCAGTTTCCGGCAGCTCTGCCTACTTCTGGGGCGGTGTGATTTCCTACGATAATCACGTGAAGATCAATCTGCTGGGGGTCAACGCCGACGATCTGACTCAGCAGGGAGCCGTCAGCGATATTGTGGCGCAGCAAATGGCGATCGGCGTTCGAGAGCGGTTGGGAACTACCTGGAGTTTGAGTATTACTGGAGTTGCAGGACCAGATGGGGGTACAGCTACGAAGCCTGTCGGTCTCGTGTATATCGGCTTAGCGGGACCGGGAGCAGGTCAGGTTGAAAGCTTTCGGTATGAGTTTGGCGATCGAGGCCGGGAAATGGTGCGATGGTTGAGTACCTGCAACGCGCTAGATCGGCTGCGGCGGAGGCTGCTGTCCCGGAGCTGAATCAACACGGAATCGGCAATCCCTAAAGTAGACTGGAATCAGTCGTCTATTGAAGTTTGCCTGATTTGTCTACAAAAAAGTATAGGTATAGAGCAAAGTAGCAGGTAATTGTTGCTTCAATCAGGCGGATCGTTACGGCAAAAAGGAACTAAGGCTTGAATCCTGGCAAAGGCGATGATTACTTCCAATTGCAAACTGCTCCGCATCACAGCACGTTTCTTTTGATACTGCTCGCTCGGAGCCGTGAAGGTGCATAAAAAACTGCCTCGGCCGTCTCGTCTGCAAATCAGTTTGCGTGCCAAGCTGCTGATTGGGTTTAGCATTGCCTTCAGCCTGGTCTTTGCTGGCGCATTTTACTGGTTTTACTCGTTTACTACAGAAAAAACCATGTCGCGGCTTCGGGCAGATATGCGATCGACACTGGAGGGCGCAAAAGCAGGCGTTAGCGTCGATGATTTGCTGGGGCTATATCAGCAGGGCGATCGCAACGCGACAGGTTTCTCGGATGATCCACGCTATGAAAAAATTCTGAATTGGTTTCAGGTCGTTCACAGCTTGGAGCCGCGTGTTTGGCTGTACACCTATGTGGTTGGCTATCCTGCTGAAAATCGACGGGTTGGGGTAGCGCAGGCAAAGCCAAACGAACGGGAGATTGTTTATCTGGTCGATTTGTGGGCAGCTTATGATCCGGCAAAAGCGTCAAAGTTTCTAGAGTCCGATCGTGCTGGCGGAGCCGCTTATCAGGTTTTGCGCGAGAAGAATCTGGTTGAGGAAAGCCGAATTTACACCGACAAGTGGGGAAGCTGGCTCTCAGCCGTCACGCCGCTACTGGATCAAGAAGGCAAAATGGTGGCGGTGCTGGGGGTTGATATCGAAGCAAGCTACGTGCTGGAGGTGCAGCAGGCAATTCGCAATCGTGTTTTGGCATCCTTCATCGTCACTTACGGTGTTTTGTTTATCCTGATCTACGCGCTATCTGGAATTTTGACTCAACGCCTGAGTGAACTAACCGACTCCTCGGAGCAAATTGCTGCCGGAAACTACAATCTCAGTCTTCCTTCGAGCAGGGTGGTTTTTTCCGATGAACTGGATGTGCTGGCGCAGGTGTTTGAGGATATGGTTAAAAGCATTCGCCTCCGGGAGCAGCAAATTCGGGAAGGCAAAGAAGTGGAGTACGAAATTCGTCTGGCTTTGCAACAGGAGCGAGAACTGAGTGAGCTAAAGTCTCGCTTTGTCTCGATGGTGTCTCACGAACTGCGAACGCCGCTCACCGTCCTCCGAACTTCGCTTGAACTGCTGGAGCGGTATAGCCATATCGCCAGCGAGGACAAAAAGCAGGAATACTATCAGCGATGTCGATCGGCAATTCACACGATGGCTCAACTGCTGGAAGATGTGCTGACGATCGGCAAAACTGAGGCAGGCAAATTGTCCTTCAACCCCGCCCCGATCAACCTGCACAAGTTTTGTTTGGAACTGGTCGAGGAAATGCGGATGGGCAGTCAGGCTAGCCATTTTCTAGAGTTTTCCTG
Organism: Leptolyngbya sp. FACHB-711; assembly: GCF_014695615.1. Taxonomy (NCBI): domain Bacteria; kingdom Bacillati; phylum Cyanobacteriota; class Cyanophyceae; order Leptolyngbyales; family Leptolyngbyaceae; genus Leptolyngbya; species Leptolyngbya sp. FACHB-711. The sequence continues at coordinate 3,949 of NZ_JACJOR010000092.1, read as the reverse complement.
TCAGGGCAACTGCAAAGAAGTCTGCCTGGATCACGCCCTGCTGCGATCGATTCTCACCAACCTACTGACCAACGCCATCAAATATTCCCCACCCGGAAGCACTGTGATGTTTAGCCTCACCTGCATCGGAGGAACGGGGATTTTTCAGGTGAAGGATAGCGGCATTGGCATTCCTCAAGCCGATCAGTCGCGCCTGTTTGAGCTATTTCATCGCGCCAGCAATGTGAGTACAATTCGAGGCACTGGGCTGGGGCTGGCGATCGTGAAACAGTGCGTTCAGCATCACGGCGGTGACATCGGTTTTTCCAGCCAGGAAGGGATCGGGACGACGTTTACGGTCAAACTGCCGCTTTATAACGCCATCCCAACGGCTGTCGAATAGCCTTTCTCCGAATTGTCCTTTCTACCGAATTGCCCTTCCTAAGTCCAACCGATCGCAGCGGTATTGATGACCGATCGCAGGTCAGGAGCCATTTCAACCGTGTAGTTAAACGGCGAACTGCCGGAAACTATTTGCGTCATGGCTGTACCGTCTGGGCGACGCGGAGCAAACCAGGAGTTTGCACGAATCACCAGATTGCCTGCACTATTTTGGCTAATTGCAGTGATTTCAAGGCTGTTGGTTTTGCCGTCGCTCAGCACCGCAGACAGGTAGGCGGCTTCGGTCATTTCTCCGCTAGCCAGATTGAGACGGGCAATCACAGCCGCTTTTGGTCCTCCTCCCTTGCCATAGCTGCGAAGCCAGGGCTGCACTGCACTACCGCTGACCCGACGAAAATCCTGCTCGGGTGTGCCTTGAGTTCCATCTACGCTAAATACTGCATAAAGGTCAGTGCCGCTCCAGAACAAGCCATAGCCACGCCCGTCTGCTCCGGTCATCTCATAATTGGTTTTCACCCATTGATTTGCAGGATTGCTGCTGTCAAAGCTGGCGACGATGGGATTTTGATTAAGGCTTGTTACCTGTTGAGTACCAATGTAGATCGTCTGGGTGCCAATCTGAATCGAAGTGGCTCCCGTGGCAGCGATCGTAGCTTCGCTATCCGTGGGTAAAAACTTGAGACTACTCGTTTGTATGGAGGAGACTGACGGAGCAATAGGTGGGGAAACAGGCGGAGCAGGCGGAACCGATGGGACAGGTGGGGAAACAGGTGGATCGATCGATGACGAAGGAATGAGCGACGGATTTTGCAGCATGGCGATCGTTAGCCCGTCAGCGCGTACACTTCTCAAAATTGCCAGGTATTTTCCTGTCGCTATGTTTTGGACGATCGCACTCCCCGCCAGTTGCTCTGTGCCTGCAATAACCCGAATTTGCTGCGAAGAAGTCTGCCCAAATTCCAAGCGGTCTTCGCCTAGGGTGAAGTCGGTGATTACACTCGCCTTCGCAAGCTGAACACTGCCCGATTGCAGCCTAAATCGATCACCGTTCGCGCCGCCGGTAAGCTGGTCTGTGCCACCATTTCCGATTAGCACGTCTGCCCCTAAGCCGCCAATCAGTCGATCGTTGCCATTACCACCGATGAGATGGTCATTGCCTGCCTCGCCCGTAAGCTGATTTTTGCCATTGCCGCCCAATAGCCGATCATTACCCACCCCGCCGAATAAGCGATCGTTTCCCTGTTCGCCCGATAGCCAGTCTGAGCCGCCCAATCCCCGAATCTGATCGTCGCCCTCACCCCCCCGGATGCGATCGGCGGTGGTACTGCCCGTTAGTCTGTTGTTCAGGCGATTGCCAGCGATCGATCGTCCTGCCGAGAGCGATGAAAGCAACGGACTAGACTGGGCTTGTTGAGCAAAGAATGAGTGGTTAGCAGATAAGGGCGACTCCGAAGACAGGCTGGTGATGGAATAAGTTAACCGAAGAGGCTGCGAAAATTCTGCTTCGAGCATGATTTGTACCTTTTGCTTGACATCTACAAGTGCGCTGAAGTGCGACTGGCAGAGTCACCCTGTTTTAATGGACAGTAGGTAGATGAAGTAATTGGTTGACCTTTGCACCTACTCTGATTTCACCTGATCTCACTTTTGTTGTAGTTGCAGGCAGATCGAATTCACCTCAGAAAGTTCTCTGAGGGCTATCTAAAGATTTCATGAAGTAAGTTTAAGCAGATGCCAGTTGAGTCCGCAGCGATTCGAGGTTTTCCAGCCCCCTAAATCTCCCAACTCTAGGGGACTTGGAAGCCAGCAGCGATCGGCTTTTTGTCAGAAGTGCCCCCCAACCTTAGGGAACAATGGAGAACTGCTGCAACTCCTCAAGCCCTCTCGTTAAACCGCCGCAGGTTTATGTTCCTTCTCGATCGTTCGTCGTTTGCCCTTCGATCGGGACCAGTAAACAACCGTGGATTCGCCAGGTGCTATCGGGTTGCTGCTGCATAAGATACAGTGCCATAACCAGCTCGCCCTGATCGCTCATCAGCATAACTTTTTGGGCAGGCATGCCTTCGATCGTCGTGATGTCTTCAAAGATCACCGATCGTGGACGATACACTGGGGCATGACCAAGCCGAACCATCTGCATAAAGTCTTCGGGCGTCCCGCACTGTGCCTGAATTGCAGGACTGGCAAAGGCAAACGCCCCTGCCGCATCATCTTGCTGGAAGGCTTGAAGCTGGCGCTCAATAATGGAACGAATCGTATCGCGATCGGTTTGATTCACTCGGTTTAGCTGATGAGACAGAAGTCGATACAGGAAGACAGAAATATGGACAGTTGGAGTTAATGCTACTCAAACCAGTTGAGATTATCCCACGGCTGAACCGGGTCGGGCTTTTTAAGCTGGGTAGGCGGACGATCGCTGCTCCATGCCCACCAGGCAGCCCCACACTGACACTGGTAAAATTCCTGCCACTTGCGGTGATGGTCTTCGGTAAAAACAGGCGCTCGACGATTGATCCAGACTTTTTGAGCGTCTAGAACCAGCGATCGGCAGGAGGGACAGCAAAATTCGGTTGCGTGAATGGCAGAGCGAGTCCAGCCAGGCGGAGTCAGAGCGAAAGCGTCCATGCCATCAAGCCATTGAATAGTGAGATGTCCTTATCCTACTACTTTCTTTAGGCTAGAGATTTGGGGAGATAGGAAGATGAGGAGATAGGGGGATGGAGGGATAGCGTGGGAAGTTAAGCGGGGAAACTGAATTCCAGTAAATTGTGAACAATGGAAACAATTTGCGGCAGAAACAGCCCAGACTGAATTTATTGAAGTTTTAAGGGGTAGGTTAAAAGCGGAGATTTTGGGACTAAATTTAGTTCTGATGCCGAACGCCCTATCCTCAACCCAGCCAGCGCGCTATGAGCTACCTTAATATCCTTTCCTTTATCGGAATTTTCGCCCTTTGTGGAATTGCCTGGATCTGTTCTGAAAATCGCAGCCCTAAGTATTTTCCCTGGCGTGTGGTAATGATGGGTATCCTGTTGCAGCTTGTTTTGGGCGCACTGGTATTTGCGTTGCCAGGAACCCGCGATATTTTGAATGGATTTAGTCAAATTCTTGACAGTTTATTTATTGCGGCAGACTTTGGTGCCAGGTTTATTTTTGGGCGCAACATTGTTCCGCTGCCCAATCAGCCTTCGGATGTGAATCTGGGCTATATCTTCGCCTTTCGTGCCCTGCCTACCGTCGTCTTTTTCTCTGGACTGATGGCACTGCTATATCGCTTGGGCGTGATTCAGGTCATTACCAATCTGTTCGCTAAAATTTTCTATCGGCTAATGCGGCTGAGCGGGGCAGAGGCTCTAAGCGGTGCGGCAAATATTTTTGTGGGCATTGAGGCGGCGATCGTGGTGCGTCCTTTTATCACCAAAATGACCCGCAGCGAACTGTGCGCGATTCTTGCCTGCTGCTTTGGCACGGCAGCATCTTCAACGCTGGCAATTTACGTCAGCTTTTTGCGACCCGTGTTTCCAAATATTCTGGGGCACCTGGTGTCGGCTTCGATCATGGCAATTCC
>NZ_JACJOR010000091.1:0-6378 GCF_014695615.1 Leptolyngbya sp. FACHB-711 | reverse complement strand
GTCAAGAAACACCGTGTCAACAAACCAAGTGCTAACCAAAATTTCAAAAGATGAAATTCGCTCTAGTCTCCGCGCTTCAACGCTGGACGGCATTTTTGCAACGCTTTTTTCTAGCGTGACTGGCGGAGTGCTGATTAGTAATTTTCTCGTCGAGCTGAAGGCAACGCCGCTTCAGATTGGGATGCTGGCTTCGATGCCAATGGTGGCAAATCTCTTGCAGCCCCTTGGGGCTTATTTATCAGATTGCACCACGAGCCGTCGTCGCTATAGTCTCTGGGTTTACGGCTTTTCCCGCTTGCTGTGGCTGCCGCTGGCGATCGTCATCCTGATTTCTAGCCGACATCCTAACCAGTTGCAGCCGATGATTTTCGCGACGTTGGTGGTGATGCTGATTACGCATTTGATAAATGCAATCGGCAGTGCTTCCTGGCTGTCTTGGTTGGCGACACTGGTTCCCCGACAGTTGCGCGGACGGTATTTCGGCTTGCGGAATAGTGCCTTTAGCCTGACCGGTTTGATTGCCCTGCCGCTGCTGGGTGTGGTTGTCTCGCGCTGGACGGGGGGCAGCATTCAGGGATTTGGCGTGATGATGATTGTGGCAGTTGTTGCAGGAGTCATTAGCCTGGGCTTTCAGTCGCGCATGGTCGATGTAAATCCACAGGCGAATATTGGCTCTCAGGCAAATATTGGTTCTCAGGAAAACATTAGTTTTCAGGGAAATATCAATCCGCAGGCAAATGGTTCTGGCCCGGCAGTCTCTCAACCCGAAAATGCGGTGATTTGCGATCGCGCTCAAGAGGAAACTGTGGAGCTTTGTCCTGGAATGCAGGAGATCGAGGAGAGCCAGACGAGCCACCCGGTCGCCAGTTTGCCTCAGACAGCTGACCCCAGCCTTTTCTACAAACTATTCCACAACTCTCATTACGGGCTATTCCTGCTCTACTTCGGCTTGTGGGCATTTGGGATTAACCTCAGTAATCCCTTTTTTAATCTGTATTTACTGAATGATCTGGCTCTGGATTTGAGCTGGGTCACGCTCTACAACGGGATAGGAGCAGGCGCGAATCTGCTGATGCTTCTTCAGTGGGGTAGGCTGGCAGACCGGATTGGCAATCGATCGATTCTGCTGCTGAATGGGCTGCTGGTTGCGGTGACGCCGCTGTTCTGGCTGGGGACGGGTGCAAATTCACACTCGCTCTGGCTCTGGTTTCCGCTTCTGCATCTTTTAGGCGGTGGGACGGGGGCGGCGATCGACCTGTGCATCAACAATCTGCAATTTGCGATCGTTCCGGTGCAGCACCAAACCAAGTATTTTGCAACCACGGCGGCGATCGGGGGTGTGGCGGGGGCAATGGGGGCGTTAGCAGGGGGCTGGCTGGCGCAATCTAGCAATGCAGGTAACATCACAGAACTATTTGCGCTTTCCAGCATTTTCCGGCTCGTTGCGCTGCTGCCGCTGGCCTGGCTCCAGGAACCTCAGCGGCAATCGCTCAGAAACACCCTGCAACGCTGGTCTACCCCGTTCAGGCTGAAACGCGCTCTTTCAGATATCGCCCGATCGCCTGCTCCAGGTCCGGCAGCAACACCCCTCGTTCACTTGTCAGCGCACTGTAAACCGGACGAGGCGCAACCCAGTTGAGTTCTTTAGCAGGACGGGCATCAATGCGAGTGTGATCAAGTCCTGCAAGCCTGGCAGCTTCCCGTGCGAGGTCTGCCCAAGCAATCGCCCCCTCGTTTGCCAGATGCCACAGCCCAGATTCGCCATCAATCAGCAAGTCCAGCGTCACGTTGACCAGATCGGGCACATAGGTAGGCGAAACGATCGCATCCGATGCGGCAATAAACGGTTGTCCGGCTGACAGGGTGCGAAGGGCGATCGTCAAGAAGTTATAGGCATCCCAGGGGCTAAAGAAGGCACTGGTGCGAATCACTAGAGAATTGGGATGAGCGGCTAGAACCTGCTGTTCCGCGATCGCCTTACTCCGTCCGTAAACGTTAAGCGGCGCGACTTGCTGACTTTCCGTATAGGGTTCAGCGCGGTTGCCGTCAAATACCAAATCCGAGGAAAATTTCACCATTGCAATGCCGCGATCGGCACAGGCTTCCGCTAGAATCGTTGCCCCTTCGGCGTTGACGCGATGGCACAGGTGCGGTTCCCGCTCGGCATCATCGACTCGCACGTATCCTGCTGCATTCACGATCGCCCACGGCTGCAATTCCTTCAACGCTTGCGCTACCGAAGTAGAGTCTGTAATATCCATCTCCTGACGAGACAGCAGGTGATAGGGAATGCCGCGAATTTCACAAAGGCGAGCAAAGGCTTGTCCCAGGGTACCCGTCGCGCCCGTAATGAGCAGTGGCGGCGTGGAAGCGGCAGCAGAATCTTTTCCAATCCGCCTCATCTCGACGGAGCGACAAACCGCCCCTGATTCTGTATCAATCCATCCGCCTGATTTTTGTGAATAGTTAACAGGTGGGTAGAGCAACCGCTGCGATCGCTGCCACCACCCGGGGAGATCCAGTAACGGGTGGGTATATTCCTGCCCTGTGGCGATCGATTGCACCATTTTAGCGATCGCCGTCGGACGGGGCACCGCCGATCGGACATCAAATACACCCGGCTCGTAAAATCCATCGTCGCGAGTCACCAGGCTATTCCAGTCGTAAGTCCCCAGCAGCGACCAGACTGTGACGGCTCGAAAGTCTACCCCTTCATTTCGTACTGCCTGAGCCACCTGCCAGATTTCTTTCAGCCAGCGCAACTGCTCCTCGCGAGTACAGCCTAAATGGGCTTCAGTAATAGCAATCGGCTGCCCATAGCGTTGCCAGACTTCCTTTAGCAGAGCCGCGTGATCGTAAATGCCATCGGCACAGACCCACACCGCTTCCACATCGGCGTATTGATGCTTGCCATTGCCGCCCCGCGTATGTTCGGGATAGCGTTCCATTCGTTCATCAATAAACCGATCGCCGCACACATAGCGATTAATGCCGATAATATCGGGCGGACAGGAATTGCCTTCAAACCACAGCAGCTCGTCTGCCTCAACGCCTGCCCCCAGCAGATAGCTCCACAGGGGATGGTCAGGATTGACGCGCCCGCACAGCAAATCGAGCGACAGCCAGCGGCGATCGTTCTCAAGCTGTGCCTGGTATGTCAGCAGAGGCGTGCTAAAGGTTTTGCCCAGATCTTCGGTTTGTACGAGCTGTGCCCGCGGATTAATTTCTCGAATTGCCTGCATGGAAAGCACCGTGGCACGGCACTCGTGAATCAATGCTTTGGCAAACATCAGGTCATCGCGCTCATGCGGATACCAGTGACCATACAGCCCGCTAAATCTGGCAGTCGTTAACGGCTCATTCACAGGCGTGTAATGGCTCAGCCAGGGATATCGCTCGGCAACCGCCCGCGCATATTCTGCCAGCTTTTCTGGAAATGCCGGATCGATCAGGCTGGTATCGCGAGGACCGCTGCCGTGATGCACTAATCCGGCGATCGGACAAATGCCCAACTCATCCAGCATTTTCAGCCGCTCATCTGCCCATGACCAATCTGCCTGTTCTACCCCATTCGGCGCAATGCGTTCCCACAGGATCGGATAGCGGATCATTTCCACACCCAGCGCGGCGAATCGTTTCAGATCCTCAATTCGATTGGCGTGTCCATTCCATTCCATTTGGTCAAAATATCGATCGCCAATTCGATTCACCGTACATTCCAGTCCAGCCCACACGGCTGGCGGGGACATCTTTTGCGTTGAATTCATCGACTTCCTCACTTTGTTCTACTGCGTCAGCTTGTTCTATTGCGTCAACTTGTTCTACTGCATCAATACTTTGTTCAATGCTGCGTAAGCTACTGTGTTCGATCACGTCGTGATGCACTGCCGCGCTGAATGTTCAACCCATCTCTAACGCACTTCCTGAATCAATAAAACTGTCCAAGTGGAGATGAAAAGCAGGGGTAAGACGATCGCAGGCATTTGGGCTAAACGACGAGTCAGCGTTGTACCTTGGATTGGCGGATAATGCTCGGTTGTATCATCCTGCGGATAGGTTTGAAACAGGTTCCGTAATTCAGCCATATAAACCAGGGAAACCAGAATTCCGACATAAATCAGAATGCTTGTGATTAAAGAAATGCCAGGAACGATCCAGAGCAAGAGTTGATGTAACTCTGCATAGCCGCCATTCTCTGGGTCAGGCGGTGAAGTTAAAAGTGTCGCAAACCCGCTAAAGAAGAATGACTGTGAAAGAATGAGCCAGTTTACCCGCTGACTCATCGAGTCATCTTCATTGCTGATTTGCTCATGGATCAATTGGTAAAAATCAGCCGTAGGCAGCGGTTTAGATAAGTCGATCGATTTGGACATTTATTGATTTACAACTAATTGATTTAGAGGTTAAAGATCGATGATCGAAATCCGAACAGCCCCCAATTCCAGGGAAACTGAGCCAGCCTTCCCTAAGTTTCAAAGTTCGCCAAAGTTGGGGAATTTAGAGGGAAATGCAGCCCCTCGAACACTCCTCAAACTCACTTCCGCCATCGATCGCCTGCTATGTGATTCTGACTACTCTAAAACTCCATTCGTTGGAACATCTTGTTTCGCCTGGGAATCGAAGTAGAGGAACAGAACAAATAAGATTGCAAAGGTCAAATCAAACACACCGGACAGCAGATAAAACGGATGAAGACTGCCGATCAAAGTATGATAAGCAAGCAATCCAAAAACGCTAAATTGGGCGAAAATCCCGAGTTTGACAATGCCGCGATTTTGCGTAACGTCCTGGCTCACCCACCAATAACCAATGCCGATGATGAAAACGAAGCCATAGAAGAGCTGCGAGTATTCGAGATTGACGAGTGGTTCTGTATTCAAAAATTCTCGTACCCATCGATCGCCTATCAGAAACAAAACGGCTTCAACCCAGTTGATCACAGCCTTCGTTTGAAACACAAGCTTCCACGGAATTCTATGATTCATATAAACAAACCAGGGTTTTGTGTTGCCACCACCTCTGCTCTGACTCATCTGCGGCTCTAATACAGGGATAGCTCTATGGTGTTCCTGCTCCTGTTCCTGTAACTGACTTTTAGCGGCTTTGAAATCCGTCGCCAATTGTTTCTGCTGATCGTTACTGAGATACTGTTTAATGCGGGGAAAGATATCATTCTCCTCTTGATCGACATGACCTCGAACCGCAAGCCTCACCTGTTCAATTCGTGTTTTAAAGCTGGGGTCGGCAGGATCGATTTGCTTGACCTCATCCAGCAGCTTGATCGCATCATCGGTTTGATCAACAATTTCCTGCATCTGCTCGTAGTAGGGGCTGAGAGCCGGATAGAAAACCTGTTCTTCAGCTAAGCCGTGAACCTTGACATCCCGATAAAGCTGCCCAAAATACTCCTGAATTTTTTGTGGATCATCACTTCCTAAAATTTCGGCAAACAGAATATCTGCCTTGCTGTGATCCATCAAAAGCAGATCGCGGAGGCTCATCTCATCATCCGATCGCGTCACCACACTGCCCACGATGCCTGTGAAAGCTGCAACCGCATCCTCGCTTCTTGCCAACAGTCCCTGAGCCGGATCTTGTCCAGTCAGTTCACGCACCCCCAGCACTTCTAAGATTCCTTTGAGCCGTTCTTGATGAGCGCGGTTTTCAAAGTTGATGGCATGTAAGGGCGCGATCGCTGCTTCAATATCAGCCCCAACTACCTGTGCTGCTTTGTGAATGATCAGTCCTGCCATCGTCTGCTGATGCTTCAGCAATTCATGCTGCAAAACTTTCTCAGACAGGGTTAATTCAGTATCTTCTATCAAGTGTTGGGTGTTCTCAAGACTTTGCTCAACCGTTTCCTTTAACTCACCCGGAACCCCATACTGAACGATGACCGTTTCCAGAATGCCCAGGTTCTTTTCATCCTGTTTTAGCATTTCCTGCAACTCATGATGAATCTCATCATCTTCGATCGCATTCAGGAGTAGCTGATCGTTGTGAATTAGCAGATTTTGCAATGCTTTCATATCTGCCAGTTTTGTGGCAATTGCAAGACGCTTGGTGTCATCAAGAGTCGATACCATTTTCATTCCTCCTTATACCGCTAAGGGTGCATGTTCAAGACAGACTTTGCCGTAGATGTGAGGGAATTCGCCGCATCGGCTAATCTCTGTCGCACGGGATGCTGCGTCTGTACAATAATTCCAAGGTCGAAAGTTTGCATCGACTCGGACTGGACGATACTGTTGATGCTTTTTCTACATTCAACGACAGTTTTGAAATTACAGCTTCATCCCTAGAGCCTGCCTTATTCTGCCCGCAGGCATAGTTTTGAGTTAAGCCAGTTTGTTACTATCAGCACAACTTAGATTTTAC
>NZ_JACJOR010000090.1:0-6821 GCF_014695615.1 Leptolyngbya sp. FACHB-711 | reverse complement strand
ACCAAAGAGTTTCCAGCTTTGGAACGGCTGACCTGAACGAGGACACTCCTTATGTTTTTCGCCTGGAAGCCGCAACCACACCTATTGAGCAAGAAGCTCTGATTCGCGCTGCCTATCGGCAGGTGTTTAATGAGCAGGAAATGCTCCAGTTTAACCGTCATGTTGCGCTGGAAACGCAGCTTAAGAATCGATCGATCGACGTGCGCGATTTCATTCGGGGACTGGCAAAATCTGAGCGGTTTTATCAGCTAGTGGTTGAGCCAAACAATAACTATCGCCTGGTCGAAATCTGCCTGAAGCGATTGCTGGGTCGTGCTCCCTACAATAGCGAGGAAGAAATCGCCTGGTCGATACAAATTGCGACGAAGGGCTGGCATCAGTTTGTTGATGCGCTAATTGACAGCGAGGAATATACTCGCACCTTTGGCGATATGGTCGTTCCTTATCAGCGGAAACGCTTAAGCGATCGCCCCTTTAGCTTTACGCCTCGCTATGGAGCCGATTACCGGGACAAACTGCCCCAGCCAAAGCCATACGTGCCAACCCCTCGGTTTGAGCTGGATTTCGATCGACCCTTTGACCTGGCTCGATTCCTAGCAGGGATTAACTGGGGGCGTGTGAGTGGAGTGCTGCTGCTGCTGGTTCTGGTTTGTACGATCACGCTGCTCGCCTCCAGTCTGACAGGAGCAATTGGCTAAAGCCAGAGAAGCGGCTAAGGCTATTCATTTCGCGCCATTCCACGGGATAATAAGCCAAGGGACGCTGCGCCGCACAGCCCCAAAATGAGATAACCCGATTTTGCACATCACGATTACACAAGGGAGATCTAGCATGGCATTGCCCTTGCTTAAATACAGACCAACCACACAAAATCACCGTGTTGAGAGCTTTGGCACGGCAGATCAAAACGAAGATACACCTTACATCTATCGCCTTGAGGATGCTGCCTCCGCTTCGGAGATGCAGGAAGTGATCTGGGCTTCCTACCGTCAGGTGTTTAGCGAGCATCAAACGCTCAAGTTCAACCGTCACTCTGCGCTGGAGTCTCAGCTCAAGAACCGGGCGATTACGACACGCGATTTTATTCGTGGCTTAGCCAAGTCTGAGCGGTTTTACAGCCAGGTCGTTGAGGTCAACGATAACTATCGTCTGGTCGATATCTGCCTGAAACGGCTGCTCGGTCGTTCTGCCTACAATGAGGACGAAAAAATCGCTTGGTCGATCAAAGTGGCAACGCTGGGCTTCTATGGCTTTATTGATGCACTGCTCGACAGCGAAGAATATACCCAGGCATTTGGCGACAACACCGTGCCTTACCAGCGCAAGCGGATGGAAGGTCGTCCGTTTAATCTAGTGACTCCCCGCTACGGTGAGGGCTTCCGCGAAACCGTAGGAACCGTCAAGACCGACTGGCGTTTTGTGGTGGAGAAGTTTTACAACCGCAAATTCCAGGAGCGTCAGTTGCAGGAAGGCGATCCGCGCAAGTATCGCGACATGGCATCTTCGATCGGTGCAAAAGGGAACTATTCCCAATCTTTGCGGGCATCGGATATCGACTACTTGAACAAAGTGCCCTACCGCGGTAAACGCTAAGGTGTTGCGTTGAACTGATCACTCGCCGATCGTTCTGATTATTTATTTGCTGGGTCTGGCTACTCTCTAGATTCGATCGCCTTTTGTAATCTACAGAAGGTTTTTGAGTCAGGGAGCAGCGAGACCCAGTTCTAGTTTTAGCTCTAGTTTAGAGATTTGCAGCAAATCACAAAAAGCAGCAGACCTAAAAAAGGGGCAGTTGCCCCATTCATAAATCACAAATTGCACGGATCAGTAGAAGGACAAAATCAAACCCAAACAAATTTATTCATTAGGACTGGTGGTGCATTTGCTGATCGATGTAAAAATTTAATGCTTCTCGTCCCATTTGTTTACCAATGCGTGACCAGAGGAATCCTCCAGCAAGCGGGGTTACGAGCAGCGTAATGATCCAGGCAAACACGGTTGATACCCCAACAGTCATGAGGGTGGCTGCCAGCCCAACCCCTATACCCAGCAAAACGCCCGCAAAGGGAAAAGCTACCTGAAGCCGAATCCAGCGCGAGAAAGACCCAACATTGGGGTTTTTGTACCAGCGTCCCATTTCGGCGCGAACCGATGCAGCGAAGGCTAAGCCGGATGTGAGGCAAATAAATAAACCGGCTGCCAGCAGAAAATAGGGAGGTTCGGAGAGTTTGGCACTAAAGAAGTTTTCAAGCTGATTAGGGTCAACAAAGGAATTCATAATGCAATACCAACACAGCAAAATAAGGTTGACAAAGGCAGAGTGAAAATTTCAATGGGGTGGGCAGCTGTTCACTAACCCACCCTGCTTAGACCCGTGAGCGATCGGTAATTGCTGGCTGTTCTACTTAGATTCAGCACTTCAGATCAACCCACTGAACCAATCAACAAAACACAACAAGCGAAAGAATTAATCCTGAACCATCCGCTGTTTGTTTTGTTGTCTTTTTTAGAATCTGGAACCCGGTCGCGTGGATTCAGTTTCACGATGGACAGTTGCCTGACGAGATTTGCGCGTCAAGCCAATTAGTCCCAGCAGACCGAGTAAGCCTAACCAGCCCAGGTTGTTATTTCGATCGCCACGGACGTTTCGATAGGTCGTGGTCGTCGTGGTTGTCGTTGGACTTTCAGTTACAGGGCTGGGAGAAGCCGTCGGTGAAATAATCACCGTGGTCGAAGAATTGCCGGGCGTTGTGCTGGTCGTGCCGGAGCCGGAAGTGGTTCCAGAGGTTCCGGTCGTTTCGTTCGTTCCGGGTATTCCAGAGGTTCCGGTGGTTCCGGTGGTTCCGGTACCTGTTGTGCCAGTCGTTCCCGTGCCAGAGGTTCCTGTATCAGAAGTGCCAGAAGTCCCAGAAGTGCCAGACGAACCGGGAGAAGTCAGCGTTCCGGTGGATCCAGGTGCGATCGAGGGGCTATTGGTTGAGCCGCCCGTCCCGGTTCCGGTTGCCCCAGTCCCTGTTGAGCCAGAAGTGCCAGAAGTCCCAGTCGTTCCTGGTGAGCCATAGGTGCTACCTGCTGTCCCGGCTGAGCCAGAAGTGCCAGAAGTTCCGGTCGTTCCTGTTCCGGTCGTTCCTGTTCCAGTTCCAGAGGTTCCAGTCGTTCCTGTTCCAGTTCCAGAGGGTCCGGTGGTTCCCGTAGTGGTTGCCGTTCCAGAGGTTCCGGTGCTACCTGCACCACCTGAGGTTTGTGCCAGCCCAGTAGTTGTGAGCGGAAATGCGAGTAATCCGATCGCAAACGTACTGACCCAAACTTGATTTTTTAGATTCGTTCGATTCATTGCTGTCTTTTTCCTCTTGTCAATCTTCGTATCAATCGCCGGATTGATTGCGGTTTAGTTCAGCGATTTGATCGACGCACAAATTCCTGACTCAAGCTGAAAATTTGCCGATACCGCAGCTTTTTCACGTTGAATTAAAGTTCAACCTTTCTACGATTGCAATCAAAATAACAAAACCGATCGCCTCATACGTCTACCGAGAGAACTGCATGGTTAAGCGATCGGTTATATCAAAAGGAACACTACTGTACACCAGAGCGATGTACTGATAGTTGAGCAAGGGAATTTACATGTCTTCTACGGAACCCTCGACTCTAGAAGTATCTAGATTGCGCTCTTCGCTGCGAATGCGCTCACTGCCGCGGAACACCTGAGTTTGCAGTGCAGGCGGCATTTCTGTGCCCAGTGCTGCCGCAATTTGCTCAGGCGGCTTATTTCGACTGTCAGCTCGCAGGTAGTTGCCGTCGTGAATTGCTGAAATTGGCTTCATTTTATGGGTGGTGGTGTAGTAACGATGCGTTTGACCTTTCACCCCACGTTCCTGCACCGTTTCTGCCGAAATTTTCTTTCGCAGTTTGATGATCGCATCCATGATTGCTTCTGGGCGCGGCGGGCAACCGGGAATATAGACATCGATCGGCAAAATCTTGTCTGCTCCACGAATCGCTGTTGGCGAGTCTGCGCTAAACATCCCACCTGTGATCATGCAGGCTCCCATCGCGATCACGTATTTCGGATCGGGCATCTGCTCATACAGGCGCAGGGTCGGCTGTGCCATCTTCATATTTAGCGTACCTGCCAGAATGATCAGGTCTGCCTGTCTCGGAGAAGCTCTGGGGATCAGACCGTAGCGATCGAAGTCAAAACGCGAACCAATCAAGGCAGCGAACTCAATAAAGCAGCAGGCGGTTCCATACAGCAGAGGCCAAAGACTCGAAAGTCGCGCCCAGTTGTGCAAATCGTCTACGGTCGTCAGAATGACGTTTTCCGAAAGCTGCGTGGTGATACTTGGATAGGTGGCGGGATTCACAATCAGATCTGAGCCACTGGGTTCAGACGGTTGACCCGATCGAGACGGATTGGTCATCATAACTGCACTTATACGCAGAGAGAGGCGATCGAAAAAACGCAGATGACTTCCAGCAGTCGCTCGCTTCATCGCAAAACTAAAAAGCAAGACTTAACCACGGATAGGCAGCCGCCTCTCTACCCTATTTGCTATGTCCGGGTTTTACCTTCTATCCAAAGGGGTAGTTCCAGCCTCAGCACAATGCGAACCTGTTTCTCCATTAGGAGAATTGGACTGAAACTCAAACGCTTCAACCAGTTCCCAGGGTCCACCTTTGTAGTACCACAGCAACAGCCCTTCACCAAACCCGCTCAGCGGTTGCCACGCTCTTGCAGCCTGTTCGTATTGGGGTTTAGCCACCTCAGGCGAAACCTTGTTTTGAATCGTGACGTGCGGCTTGTACTTTTGCCGATCCTGCGGCGTTAACTCTGAGTGCCAGTCCGCCATAAGCTGGTGCTGCAACTGTATTAATTCGGGAGCCTCGATCTCAGCCGCAAAGCCCCTGCCAAGAAAGCGCAGCGTCGGAAAAGCCAGGGGAAATCGAGCCGTATTCGCACAGGCGATTTGCAGCGTCTCGCGGATGCTGGTTTCCTGATTCCCGGGGAGGGCATGAAACAGCGTTACGTGGGCAGGCAAAAAATTGCGATGGCTGGGGAAATATTCCTGTCGGAGTTGATTGAGCCGATCGAAGCTAGCGGAATCCAGTTTGAGCGTTAGCACGAGCGGCAAGGCATCGATCGCGCCGGCAGGGAAACTGCCTGGCATTGCCTGCTGATTAGAATCAGGGGCATAGAAGATAGGTTGATGAGCCATGTTGGGAGGAGCTTTTGCTGAAATTGGCTAGAGTGCTTGAACCTTGAGTGCCTGAACAGTAGTTGCTCAAATAGCTGCTGCGCTGTAAAGCTTTGAACCAGTGTTTTCCAGAGAAAAGGATGATCAATCACCCAATCCTTACTTCACCAGCAAACTTTATTTCTTCTTTATTTTTAACGTTGTTTTTTACATTAATTCTGACACCGACATCACACCAGCGCTAATGATTACTCCTTATTTACGCAGCAGTTCTATAAGAGTGAATAAGCCTGTTGGAAGATGAAGCAATGCCTCTATAACCAGGGCGACATTAAAGTAAAACTCCTCATTCTTTAGGCTTCTCGAAGACAAGCACAGGTTAGAACTCTAGACAGACTGCAAACATCAAAACGGTAAACTAGGATGAACTCATCAATCGTAATTCGATTGCACCCGATTTCAACAAGTACGAAGTTAACAAGCACAACCTAAGGAGCTTAATCATGGAAACTCGTTCTACCGATCTACCCCCCGTTGCTAAGGCTTACAACCAGGTCGACCGCAATGCTTTTGTCTTCGGCTGGAATCCCCAGGCAGAATTGTGGAATGGTCGTTTAGCAATGATCGGTTTCGCTGCATACCTGCTGTGGGATCTGGGCGGTTATAGCGTCGTGCGTGACCTGCTTCACCTGTCCTAATACTTTGATTCGGGACTCATCAGATAGGGTGATGAAAGGTACCAGTTCTTTCAATATTGTGAACTGAAAAAAGTAGATTTGCGAAGCAATCAAAGGAAGAAACAAGTCAGTCTAGCAGGGTTGGAACGCAACTTTAATCTGGCTAAAGACCAATGACTTGCTTTATTGCTCTATCGCCTTTTGCAATTAGCAAATCCTAAGAAAGAACTGGTACGTCCTGAAGCAGAGCTTTGGTTTTATTCAACCTACAAATTTTGCTTATCGATCGCGTCCTTCAAAAATCATTGCCCTGAGTCTCTGACCGGAGAGGCAGGAAACCAACAGAGAGATCGCTAGTTTGATTGATTGCGATTGGCTTAGGGCTATGCTTAACTATTTATGTTAAGTTTTGTAAATAAACTCGAGCGATCCTTACAAGCAACCCTTGATAGAGACGAAATCTCCCTGGTAGCTATTCCAGTAGAGATTATTTCAGTAGAAATTGATTTGGTAGAGATTCAGTAGAGAAAGGAGTAGAAGATTGACTGGCGCATCGTACAACTATCCGCATCCAAGTGAGATTGAGCAAAAAGCCGCTTCCGAGTCATCGCTGGCGCTCATAATCGCGCTTGGGGTTATTGGCATCTGGGCAGCCAGCCTCATCGGTCTGCTCTCGCTTAATCTGAATCAAATCCCCGGCTGGGTTATCCCGGCAATGATGCTCTGGCAGATGTTCCTCTACACGGGACTGTTTATTACTGCCCACGATGCGATGCACGGCGCGCTTTTCCCATCGAATATTAAAGTGAACAACACGATCGGAACGCTGTGCGTGTTGCTCTACGGCTTATTCTCCTATAAGAAGCTGCTGAAAAAGCACTGGATGCACCACCACCATCCGGCTAGCGAACTTGATCCCGATTTTCACGACGGCAAGCATAAAAACCCG
>NZ_JACJOR010000009.1:0-2165 GCF_014695615.1 Leptolyngbya sp. FACHB-711 | reverse complement strand
TTTCTAATTGTCTTGCCAATTCACGTACTGATTGTGTTAATTGCCGACATCATCACTCCAAAACTAATAAACTGGAGTGGAAGTAAATAAATTTTAGAGTTCATCTTTAACTACAAATTACGGTTAAAGATTGGCGGTAGGTTAACAATCAAGCAAAATCATGACACTACAGATTGCTTGCGATATTGATTTGGTGGCTGTCCCATCTGACGCTTAAACGCTTTGCTAAACGCTGTTTCAGACTCATACCCTACTCGTTCAGCAACCTCTCCTACCGTCAAATTGCTCGATCGCAACAACTCAACTGCCCGAATCATTCGCCAACGGGTAATGTATTGCAGCGGTGCTTCTCCCATTAACCACTTGAATCTCGCTGCAAATCCAGAACGTGACATATTCACCCGTTTCGCCAAATTTTCTACGGTCCAGTTTGTTTCAGGTTGATGGTGAATCAGAGCCAGAGCAATACTGATTTGTGGATCAACCAATCCACGCAACCAATTGCTATCATCCGGCTTCAGGCTACTGAGATAGGCTCTTACTGCCTGAATGAACACAATATTTGACAAGTAGGTAATCATCATTTCTGCACCCGGACGGTTCGATGCTGTTTCGCAGGCAATAAATTGCAGTGTGGAATCCAACCACTCTACCGCTCGTCCTTCTTCTCCTTTAATCAACAGCAACGGTGGCAGGGCAGAGAGTAAAGGATTGATCTCACGGTTTTCAAAACTGGCTTTACCACACAAAACAGTTGTTCCTGTTCCGCCACCACCATAGCTTAGTGTTAGTTGTCCTTGACAGGGGCGATGAGACAGCAATTCTCCCAGGGTTACGACCGGACTATCGGGGTGATCGCGCAAGACATGAGCAACGCCTGTTGGCAGCACCACCAAATCACCCCCCACCAACGGAATTTGTTCATCTACCCCTTCTACCTCCAGCCAGCAGTGACCGCGCATCACTACATGAAATGAGGCATCTGCCATCGCCTCAATCTGCACACCCCAAGGGGCTGAGAACTCGGAGCGACAATGGACGGTGCTGTCTAATTTGACAGATTTAAGAATTTCAGTCAGAGCATCCATCTGATTAGCAAGAATTGGACGATTGAATAGGAATAATAGCTTTTCTGCCATTCTATATCCAATTACTCAGGTTTATAACTGGAGGAAAGTTGAGTTTTTGGAGTCATACCAATGTCGATCGCAATTGCAGGAGCTACCGGAAATACAGGTGGACGGATTGCCCAACAATTGATTGAAGCTGGAGCAGATGTCACTGTTTTAGTAAGAAATTCCGAAAAGCTGAGTTCATTGGTTCGTCAAAATGCGACCGTCCATCAAGGTTCGTTGGAGGATATTCAGTTTGTGATTGAGGCAACCCAAGCTGCAGAAGCTCTGTATTGGGTTGTGCCGTACAACTTTGGTGCTTCCAATTTTCGGGCATATCAGCATCATGTGGGCAACGTTGCGGCGTCTGCTGTTAAAGCGAATCAAATCCCCTATGTAGTCAATCTTTCCAGTAACGGAGCTCATTTACCGCAGGGGATGGGTCCTATTTCTGGGTTGTATGAGGTTGAGCAGCAGTTGAATGCGGTTGCACAAAACATCGTCCACTTGAGACCGGGTTTTTTCATGGAAAACTATCTGATGCAGCTTGACCCAATTCGCAGTGCAAACAGTGTATTTTTACCCATTGCAAGCGATCGCCGTCTCGCCATAATTGCCACCCAGGATATTGCAGCCGTCGCAGCAGAGTTATTGTTGCAACGAAATTGGAGCGGACATTCTGTATTGGGATTGCATGGTCCTACTGATTTAAGCTTTGACGAAGCAGCAGCGATTTTGAGTCAAGAGTTAGGGCGATCGATTGTCCATGTGTCGATTACATCTGAGCAGTTTCGAGCAGAGTTATTGAGGATAGGCGCTAGTGAGAGTGTCGCGGCAGACTATGTAGAGATGTGGCAGAGTTTGAGCCATCCGGAGTATTCTCCCGCAGAACCGCGCACATCACAGACAACGACACCCACAACATTTTCTCAATTTGTGCGGGAACAATTATTACCCCATTTGAGCCAACTCATCCCTGCCTAGGCTAATTGAAGTTGAGGTAGGAGCGATCGCTTTACTGCCAACGCCAACCCAATGCCAGCGCGATCGCTC
>NZ_JACJOR010000089.1:0-8005 GCF_014695615.1 Leptolyngbya sp. FACHB-711 | reverse complement strand
AAGAGTTATGGCAAGAGATTATAATCTAGTTTTTACTATAACTGATAGGACTGGAACTGAGTACTCATTTGATGAGAGAAGTCAGGGGTTGCGATATTTTCTCAGTTACTACATTCAGTACAGATCGCATGAACCGCATCCTGAAAGACCTGAGATACTACTAATGGATGAGCCAGATGCTTATTTATCAAGTCAAGCTCAACAAGATTTGCTCAAGATATTTAGTTTGTTTGCAAGTCCTGAGTCAAGTTCGCATTTAACTAGACCAGTTCAGACCATATATGTAACTCATTCTCCTTTTCTTATTGATAAAAATTATGCAGAGCGTATACGAGTATTGCAAAAAGGGAGTGAAGATGAAGGTACACGGGTAGTCAAGGATGCTGCTAGAAATCACTATGAACCTTTGAGATCTTCAATAGGTGCTTACGTTGGTGAAACAGCTTTTATTGGAAATTGTAATTTAATGGTTGAGGGAATTGCTGATCAAATTCTTATTGCAGGGGCTACAACCTATCTTCGAGCCAACAACGCCCCTAATCTGGAAACTTTGGATCTTAATCAAATCACTATCGTTCCAGCAGGATCAGCTTCGCATATTCCATATTTGGTGTACTTAGCTCGCGGAAGGGATGTTGAGCAACCAGCAGTAATTGTACTGCTAGATAGTGACACTAGTGGAGAAACTGCTAAAAAGCAGTTGTTAGGTAAAGGAGGTCAACATAGACGACCTTTACTTAGAGAACATTTCATTCTTAAACTAGCCGATCTCAAGAAACAATTTCATATTGAAGATAACGTCACTGAAGAAATCGAGATAGAAGATATTATTCCTCTGTCGATTTGCATACAAGCATCTAAGCTTTACTTGCAAGAATTTCTTAAAGTAAGTGAAGTAGATTTTCTAGATGAGAAGTCAGTTCTAGAAACCATAGAAAATCGAACTACTCTCGATGCTATAGAGCTTGCTCTTTCCAAGCACTCAACTAACTCTTTAGAAATTAATAAAATAGGCTTCGCCAGAAATGTTGTTCAAGTTGTTAATGAATGGTCGTCTAAGCGTGATGAATTAAACGAGAAGAATCGTCTTTCGCTTCAGAGATTTGAACACAACTTTAGGATTCTATTTAAGCAATTAAATTCTATGCAGCGTCGTGCCCAACAACGGCTAACAGATGAGAAGCTATCGCAAAAGATCGAACGACTAAAGAAAAACTTTATAGCATTCCACTCTATTTCGGCAAGTCGTGAGGATGGAGTTGTCCTACTTGATGAGATCGAAGGCATACTGGAAACCAATTCAGAAAACCAATCAGTTCAGGAAATCGAGGCTATTAAAGCTGCAATCCAAAACTTGCACTGTGATTACAAGCTTGACGTTGAAATGAATAAAGCAATTGATGACTATACTGGATTCAAAAAGGGTTTAGAGAGAATTAAATACGCAGGACTTTTGGCAAGCCAGGAGGAAAATATTGAACCCTTTGAGGCAAACAATGAAACTCAAGCAACGCAAGCTTTAGAGAGCAATGCAAAAGAACATCTTTCTTCTTCGGCTGAATTATCTCAAACAAATAGCGAGCCAAGAGAATCCATTTCTGAGAAGCAGGATGCTGAAAATATTAGTGAATCTAAACAATCTAACTCACTAAAGAAACTTAATCAGCGCAAATAGTGTCTTGGCTTCCTGCTGTAGTGTGGATTAAACTGCAACAAATAGATTGTTGTGATGAGCGGCCATTCTATGAAGTGCATTCCTGATTAACGTACTCCTGAGCATCAATTTCTTGCCAGATTTCCTTACCTAATCCTTCTAGTTCCGTGATGCTGCGTTTCAGTTCTGTAACAATACGACGACGCACGATCGCAGTAATCTCTTCTAAAAGATGCAACTGATTATCGGGTGTGAGCGTTTCAATATAGCAGCGAATGCCTTGGTGAGTAGTTATATTCTTTGTTCTGCTTTTGCCGCCGATCATGCCATACTCGTTCAAAAAAACAAAACATCGTCCTTCACTTTACTAGTGGTTAGGAAGGACGGTGGTATGCTGTGACGACGATCGATTTTCTATTTCTCCCTCTTCTCCGGAACGGCTTGAAAAATCCTGAATTAATTGCTCCTAAACTTGAGAAATACGCTGTTCCGTAGGGAGTCTAGAAATAAGTAGGGCGGATCGGTATTGGGTTTGCGTTGAATGACTCGACGAACGCTCCACAGGCTGTAGCCGATCGACCAGGCTAAGTCCGCGATCGCCCCATAGAGCCAGCCATGATTTTTCACAAAGTATCGTCGGCGCGAATTAAAGACGTATTGGGGTAATCGCTTGGGAATTGTATCCTGAACAGTCACTCCGGTGCTTTGACCTGCGATGTGCATGACCCTGCTTTGGGGAACGTACCAGCACGGCCAACCTGCCCGTTTTGCCTGGAGACAGAAATCTGTTTCTTCGTAGTAGAGGAAATAGTCCTCATCCATCAAGCCGATCGACTCAAACACCTGCCGCCGAATCATCATGCTCGCACCGGGAAGCCAATCTACTTCTTCAGCCTCTTCGGTCATGGGTCGGGCGATGACCCACTTTGAGAGCAGCTTGGAGACAATGCCGAGGCGCAGTCCGCTATCCAGTTCACTCCAGATCGAAGGAAATCGAAACGTCGTCGCCCAGGGTTTTCCTTCCCGATCTTCAAAGCTGCTCCCCGTAATTCCCACGGTGGGATGCTGTTCCATAAAATCGACCAGTGCCTTCAAAGCACCCGGACGCACTTGAGTATCAGGGTTGAGCAGCAGGTAATAAAGGGGCGGATTGGGAGATTGCAGCGCGGGACGGATTGCCAGATTGTTGCCGTAGGAAAAGCCACCGTTGTGCTTGGAGGCAAGAACAGTTGCCCACGCTTGCCAGCCATGCTGATCAATTGCAGACTGAATCGCTTCGACCGAATAATCTCCGGAGTCATTGTCCACGACTACGACTTGAGTACCCGGCAGCGCTCGCACTTCGCTTTCGAGCGACTGCAAACAGTCAACCGTTAATCGGGCGGTGCGATAATTCACAATGACGATGAGTAAGGAGCAGGAAGCAGTGGAATGAACAAGGGTTTCCATAGTAATTTGGGGTTCAGTAGACACAATTAAAATCAATCGGTAGACCCATCTCGGCATTTACATCAGTTGTTGGTTGTTGATTGCTGTGGCTGAGATGAGGTTTGCACTTCGCTCGACTGCTGGCTGAGAAAACTCCAGATAAAAGCACTCTCGTTCATCTCCTGACCCGGCTTAACCAGATTGTCTCCACCAGAGATCGGATCATCGCCCCATCCGTGGGTGCCTCCCTCGATCGTGGAAAGCATGACGCGGGTTTGATTGGCACACTGATCATAGGTCTCAAGCTCTAGATGAGGATTTTGGGGCAGTGATTTCCGCACTGCTTCGGCAGAACAGCGATTATGTGCCTTCCAAAACTTCACTGTATCCGGCAAGGAGAGCAGTGCCTTTCCCGGCTCAACCGGGGGAATCAGATCGTCCTGAGTGCCGTTAATAAGCAGTACCGAAATGGGTTTTGTGGGGTTGCAGGTGGTTGATAGATTGGTTGGCATCGCGGATGCTACGGCGGCGATCGCCGTCACTCGATCGCTCAACTCACAGGCTAATCGCTGGGCAAACATTCCCCCGTTAGAAAGACCCACGATATAAATCCGGCTGCGATCGACGGTATATCGCTGGCTCAGCTCATCAATCAGGGCTGCAATAAAACCCACATCATTCGAGGTATCGGGACCACTTCCGCGCCGGGCGTCCCAGTGTTTTCGAGGTGGCAGAGCATCAGGATACGCCACAATGAACCCTTCTTGATCGGCAATCTGATTTAGTCCTGTGACTTGTTCCATTGCCTGACCATCCCCTGCAGCCCCGTGAAAGGCAAGCACAAGTGGGGTTGGCTTTTCCCCTGTGTAGGCAGATGAAACGTGCAAGTCATAAAGCCGTTTCGAGTCGCCCACCTGGAGAGCAGCGTCAGCATCTTTTCGGGGCTGAGAGGCCTGATAGTGCCACAGTGCTTTACGAGCAGCTCTAGCCGAAAGCAATAAACAGGCTCCAAGCACGACGGCAACGCTTAAATGCACCAATTTTCTTTTTTCTTTCATGGGATCAAGAGACGAATGTTTGTAAGTCAGCTTGAAAGTCAATCTATAAACGGGAATTGAGCTGCATTAGAGGAGGTTTGAACAGTGCGAATGGGGCAAGTGCGAATGGGGGGAGTGTGAATGAGACGAGTGTGAATGGGGTGACCTGAACTGCCTGCTCAGATTTGCTGCTTTGCCCCAGATTCTCTAAGATGCAAGGGAATATTCTATTTCTCCTTCTCCGATCGCATTCTCTGAAGCGTCTTCAGATTGCTCTTTTACAAGTTGATGAGACGGATGGGTGATCGCTGCATTAATGGCTGCATCAATATATGCCTGCATTGTTTCTGCCATAACCTGCACATTAGGCTGTTGCAGCATGCTGGAATGTCCGCCGGGAATATCATACGCCTTTACTCCATTTGTCACGCGCTGTTCCCAACCCAAGAGCGGATCGCTAAACAACTCGGAATAGGGCGTGTCATCGATCAACGTGCCTGCAAACGCATCGCTTTTTTGGGTCGCCCGGAAGAGCAAGACTTCGCCCTGATATTGCTTCTGGGGAATGTAATCTTTTCCAGCAAATTGAAACACGGTTCGTGGCGAAAGCGGCTGCAAACATTCGGGTAATTTCATGCCGCGATCGAGACAATGTCTGAGCAGTTTGACCTTCAGGGTATTGCTGGTTTGATTAATTCTAGATTCGACTTCGTAGGCAAGCACATTGCGGCTCTTCTTTGCCAGCGCAAGCATTCCCCGAAGCAGACGTTGCTTTCGATCCAGGTGTTGATGTTTGCCAAATGATTGAGACAAACTGTTGAGCCGCCGACTGGCAATAACCCCCGATCGCTTTGCTGCGGCGACATCGGCTGCATCGATTAGTCCCACCATGCCGATCGTTTGTCCCTGCTGCTGCAACTGCAACGCCATTTCAAACGCTAAAATTCCGCCAACGCATAAGCCACTGAGAAAATACGGACCCTCTGGCTGAATTGCTCGAATCTGCTTCACGTAGTAGGCTGCCATATCCGTAAAGCGGGTATGCAGAACCGAATGCCCTTTGCTGCTATAGGGCTGAATGCCATACACCGGATGCCCTGGTTTGAGGCAATGAGCCAGGTTGCGATAGAGCAGAATTTCTCCATCTCCATCATGAATAAAGAAGATGGGCGGCTCAGATCCACCTTCCCGCAGCAGCACCAGGGAGTTTTGAATTTCCAGCTCTTGGGTAGAACTCAACGAGGCTGCCAGTTGAGCGATCGTCGGAGCCGTCACAAAGGCACTTACGGGAAGCTTTTTACCCAGTTTGGCTTCAATTTGAGTCACCAAGGCAACCGCCAGCAGCGAATCTCCACCGAGTTCAAAGAAATTGTCTTGAACGCTGATGCGTTGAATTCCCAGCATTGCCTGCCACAAATCTGCAAGCTGTTGTTCTACCGCATTGCGCGGGGCAAGAAAGGGACGAGAACCTGCTAGATTTTCTGGTGAGGGCAAAGGTAACGCGCGGCGATCGACTTTCTGATTCGCATTCAGGGGCATCGCCTCAAGCACAATGTAGGCGGCAGGCAGCATATAGTCGGGCAGTTGGGTCGCCAGGAATTCCCGGATTTCGCCAATCACGGCAGTCTGAGGCTGCTCCCCGACTAAACCTGCATCTAGCACGATGTAGGCAACCAGGCTCTTTTCCCCACTGCCCAAATCATGAGCAGCAACCACGCCATCCTTGACACCGGGTAATCGACGCAGCATCGACTCAATATCGCCCAGTTCAATCCGAATTCCGCGCAGTTTGATTTGAAAATCTGCTCGACCCAGAAATTCCAGATTGCCATCGGCTCCAAAGCGTCCTAGATCGCCCGTTCGATAAAACTTGTGTCCATCGATCGCGACAAACTTCTCCTGAGTTAATTCTGCGCGATTTAAATAACCCTGCGTGACGCCTGCACCCCCGACATAAATTTCACCGGGAACGCCGATCGGCACTAAGTTCTGCTGAGCATCATAAAGACGAATCACAACATTGTTAAACGGTTTACCCACCCGACTTTTCGCGATCGTTTGGTCACGGGGTACAGGAAATGTGGCGCAGAGAGAACTCACTTCACTACAGCCATACAAAACGCCGACGCTGGCATTGGCAAAAACTTTTTTTAAGTCTTCTAGCAAATCAGCAGGAACAATATCGCCGCCTGTAAATACATGTTTTACTTTGTGAAATTTCTGGATGTCTAGTCCTTGTTCCTGGATGTAATTCACCAGTCTCCGCATTAAGCTCGGAACCGTATGCAGCATTGTTAATTGTTCCAGCGTTTCAGCGAGCCGGGGAAAATCTAAAATATGTTCCCGTTCTAAAACAACCAGCGTTCCGCCTGTAACGAGCGGCGAGAGCAGTTCAAACAAAGAAATACTAAACGTAAAACGGGCGATCGCAGGGATAACATCCTGCTGATTAAATCCAAGTTTTTCTTGAGTTGCCAGAATGTAGTTGATTAAATTCCGGTGACTTGCCATGACACCTTTGGGTTTTCCAGTCGTGCCAGAGGTGTAAATAATATACGCGGTCTGATCCAGGTCAACCCCGTTCTGAAGAGGGTGTGCCGGAAAAGCGCGAATTGTTTCCTCACTTTGGTCAAAACAAATCACATGAGCTGTCGATTCTGGCAGATGAGGCAACAGGCTGGATTGAGTCAGAATTACTTTCGCCTGCGTATCTTCGAGAATGACTGCAAGCCGTTCTGCCGGATGGGTCGGGTCGAGGGGAACATAAACTCCGCCCGCTTTGAAAATTCCCAGTAAAGCAGTGCCAATCTCTAAACAGGGCTGAATGAAAACCGCAACGCGATCGCCCGCCGCTACGCCTAAATGATTGAGATAATGGGCAAGCTGATTTGCACGTTCGTTCAGAGCGGCATAAGTAAGCGATTGATCCTGAAAACGCAGCGCGATCGCCTCAGGTGTCTCCTGTGCAAAAGACTCGATCGTCCGATACACGGGAACCTGCGGATAATCAGCCGTTGCACCACGCCATTCTACTAAGAGCTGATGCTGTTCGGCAGCGGTCAGCAAGGGAAGCTGTGAGATGGGGCAGGCGGGCGATTGTTGAATTCCAGTCAGGACGGTCTGAAAGTGACCGCACAGACGCTGCACGGTTTCCGGCAAAAACAAGTTTGCGTTATAGAGCCAAATGCCTGCTACACCCTGCTCTGATGGCACAACGACCAAGTGCAGATCTGCATTGTCATTGAATTCGTGACTGTGGTTCTGGAGCCAGGTTATGCCGTGGTCAGGCGTCTCAAACGGACAATCGCCGCTTAAAAAGGTAAGGGCAACCGGGCACTGCGATCGTGCTAAACCTGTCTGCCCTGCCGCAGCATTTTGTTCAAGGATTGCAGAACTCTGCTGCATCAGCGTCTGAGCCGATTGCTCGATCACGATTTGGCTGCAAGTTTGAGAGCTGGCGTTGATGTGAATCGCATCCGCATGGATATCAACCAAATTGACGCCCACCGCGATCGTTTCTTGCTGAGTGTAGCGAGCAAGCAGTACTTTGAACGCAGTCAGGATAAGCGGTTTTTCATCGATTGGCTCTGTTTGATTCTCGGTGACTAGCAATCGATTCCAATCCTCAGAGAAGACAAAGGAATGGTATCCCGGTTGATAACAAGTAGCCGGAGTTTTTGCAAAATCGCTGGGCAGTTGCAAAATTGATACTTCCTCATTGCTCAGTCCGTGGTCATGCGGGTGAGTGGATGAAGAGGCGATCGATGTGCCTTGAGCAGTTGCCGTCGGAGAGCAATTTTGTGCTTCCAAGCCCATTACAGTTTCTGAATCCGGTGCAGGCGTTGCCAATGTCTCGTCGAGGCGATTACTGCTCATAAATCCTTAT
>NZ_JACJOR010000088.1:0-7433 GCF_014695615.1 Leptolyngbya sp. FACHB-711 | reverse complement strand
CGGACGGTCTGCTGCAAATTGCCCAGGAAACCGGACACGCTGCCTGCGGTGGACAAATCAGCGGAATGTTCGGCTTCTTCTTCACCGAGGGACCCGTTCACAGCTACGAAGACGCGAAAAAGGCTGACCTGACCAAGTTCGGTCGCTTCCATCGCGGCATGCTGGAGCAGGGCATTTATCTCGCGCCGTCTCAGTTTGAAGCCGGATTTACGTCGCTGGCTCATACCGATGAGGATATCGATCGCACTCTAGCCGCTGCCCGTGAAGTGATGGCTTCGCTGTAGGGTTCGATCGTGATTCATCGCGCTTGAAATATCGCTTTTGTGGGGTGGGCATCTTGCCTGCCCTATTTTTTAGTTTTATTTCTATAGCAAAAGGCAACCTCCATAGCCTGTCACACGAGCGCACAGGACAAGAAATTGCCTTTTTGAAGCTTGGTTTGTCGCCGTTTGAGGAAAACGACAGGTCAGTTTAACCCTTAGTCAGCAAGACGAAACCTTGCTGAATGCACTGATTCTAACAGCCGCAGCCAGAATGACCACAGCCCGCTTGTCCACCCTGATGCCCATTCGCACAAGCATCGCTGCAATAAGCCTTCCCATCTTTCTGGATTGCATCTTCGATCGACACAACGCACAGGCAGGAATCGCAAGCACATTTCATTTGAGTTACGGTCGTCATAGTTTTCCCTCAAATAAGATTCTGTATTTATCCTAACATCTGAACAGGTATTCAGGTATTAAGTTCGCATCGGCTTTAAGCTAAACGATGCCTATTTACGATGCCTACAGCACACCCTTCGAGCTGGGAATCAGGTTCGATCGCCGAGAGTCTACTTCGATCGCCATCCGGGTTGCCCGCGCAAATGCCTTAAACGTCGCTTCGATAATGTGGTGCGAATTCATCCCGTCGAGCTGTCGAATGTGCAGGGTCATTTGAGCATGATTGACGATCGCCACAAAAAACTCGCGCACCAATTGCGTATCATAGGTTCCAACCCGCTGAGTCGGAATCTCTAAGCCATAGCTAAGGTGAGGACGACCGGAAAAATCTAGCGCAACCTGAATCAAAGCCTCATCGAGCGGCGCGACAAAGTGACCAAAGCGGACAATGCCTTTTCGATCGCCCAATGCCTTGTGCAATGCTTGACCCAGCGTAATGCCAACATCCTCATTGGTATGGTGATCGTCAATGTGCAGATCACCTGTTGCCTGGATGTCCAGATCGATCAGCCCATGAGAGGCAATCTGATGCAGCATGTGATCCAGAAACGGCACACCCGTTTTCGCGTTGCACTGCCCGGAGCCGTCGAGATTGAGGCTAACCTGCACATCGGTTTCGCCCGTCACGCGCCGCACGGTTGCAGTTCGAGCCGGAAGGTCTAAATTAAGGGAAGCGGGAGCGATCGAATCACGAGTCTGCATGAGAATCTGAACAAAGACAACAGTATCCCTATTATGAAATGTCTCTACAGCACAAACGCATCGTAGAGGCAATTCGGACAGCAAACATAATGCCCCTGCCAGCGGATCGGACCCTCACCGCACTCCGGACAATAAAATGTGAAGCCTGAGGTGAGCATCAATCGTGCTTCCTGCGTCTGAGATTTTTTGCGCTTTCGTTTGGGTTTTAGTTCAGTGACATTGGCAGGTTTGAAATAGGCATCGCGATCGCCTTGAATCGCCATTTGCTGAGCTTCGGCTTCAGTCCAGCGACGATCGGGCTTTAGGGTCGGAACCTGACGGAAAGCATTCATCACAGAACTGTCTCCGGTGAGTTCGGCAATCACGCTGGCGATCGTCTTACAGCAGCTTGCGGGAGCTTTGACCGCCTGACGCTCGCTGAACCGAATCACAACCCAGCCCCAGTCGAGAAATGCCTGATTGCGAATGGCATCTTTAGGACAGCCGAAATAGTGCAAGGGCTGAAGTTCGCGGGTGTAGGGTTCGTCAATCTCAATGTCGATATGCAGCCCTATCGCTGGATCAATATAGGCAAAATCGGGCACATAAGGCTGATCGTAGCCCGATCGCAGCATCTGTACCCCGGTATGGATTTTGCCAGGGAAATATTGCCAAAGATCGCGCTCAAACTGAGACTCCGATCGTCCTTTGGGCGGTTTGATGTGATGGCCCATTGGCGGCGTAGTTTGTTTGAGGCGGGCGATCGTCTCATCAAGAGAGGATTTAAGCGACGCGAGAGAAGCAGGAATCAGAAGGGTGGGTAATCGCTCCATCTCTTTATTTTGACAAAGCGAATTGCAAGCGATTACTTTGCAGAGTGTAAATGACCGTAACAAAACCGTATTGTCATAAATTTTCCTAACCGACGATCGCATCCAGCGAATACGCAAGGTAATCTAAAACTAAGGTAATTGGGATTAACTTTTAACGGTTAGCTTTTAGCATTCCATTGTTCGCCATCAGCTCCTTTTCACCCCTACAAAATCTGCACGTTTTGATTCCTCTTTAACGGCTGATTGCTTTTCCAGAATGCTGATCGCTCCATCTCTTCAATGAGCAGCATAACGGATGGGCTGCTACCCTTTTGCCGTTCATTCCGAATTGAAAAAAGGATGAATATCATGAGCGAAAAAGTTTTATCTGGCTCACGAAACGTGGCGATCGTGGGACCGTATCTTAGCGGTAAAACCTCTCTGCTGGAAAGCCTTTTGTGGGTGACAGGCGCAACGTCGCGTAAAGGCAGGATTGCAGATAAAAATACCGTTGGAGATGCTTCTCAAGAAGCCCGCGATCGCCAGATGTCTGTTGAAACCAATGCTGCCAGCACAGAATATGGCGGCATTTCTTTTACGTTTATTGATTGCCCCGGTTCGGTTGAATTCGCTCAGGAAACCTACGATGCCCTAATTGGAGTTGATGCGGCGATCGTAGTGTGTGAACCAGACTGCAATCGCGTTTTAACACTGGCTCCGCTGTTTCAATTTCTAGACGATTGGGAAATTCCTCACCTGGTTTTTGTCAACAAAATGGATCGCGCCCATGCGAGTTTTGCTGACATTTTACAGGCACTCAAATCCGTTTCGAGCCGTCCACTGGTTCCGCATCAATACCCGATCGGACAGGGAGAAACGATCACTGGATTTATCGATTTAATCACCGAGCAAGCATACCAATATCATCCCGGTGCACCGGCTGACCCGATTCCGCTGCCGGAAGACTTGAGAGAACAAGAACACGCGGCTCGCGCTGAAATGCTGGAAACGCTGGCAGACTTTGACGATCACCTGCTGGAAGAACTGCTCGAAGACATCGAACCCCCGCAGGAAGAGATCCTCAAGGATCTGAAGATGGAGCTAGGCGCAGATTTGATCGTGCCCGTGCTGGTAGGCATTGCCGAACAGGATTTTGGTGTGCGTCCTTTGCTGGAAACCCTGCTGCGCGAAGCCCCTGAACCCGATACCACAGCAGAACGGCGTGGCTTGCAGCTCAACGCGAAAAACCCGATCGCCCAGGTACTCAAAACCTACTGCACCGCTCAGGGCGGCAAACTCTCGCTCGTCCGAGTTTGGCAGGGCAAGATTACAGACGGCATCGCTCTCAACGGGGTGCGCGTGGGCGGCATTTATCGCCTCACCGGACAGCAGCAGCAAACGCTACAGGAAGCTCCCGCTGGATCGATCGTCGCTCTGGGACGCATGGAAGGCATCAAGACCGGAGACACCCTGAGCACTGATGCCAGCGTCAAGCCCCTCCCCATTGCCGATCGCCTCGAACCCGTTTATGCCCTGGCAATTGTCTCTGAAAAACGCAGCGACGAAGTGAAGCTCAGTTCTGCCCTGACGAAATTGCTGGAAGAAGATCGATCACTCCACTGGGAACAGCACGGCGATACCCATGAAGTGATTTTGTGGGGACAGGGCGAAATTCACCTTCAGGTCGCGCTCGATCGCTTGCGTCGGAAATATGGTCTGCCCATGACCACCCACCTGCCCCAGATTCCCTACAAGGAAACGATTCGCAAAGTCGCAAATAATATCCACGGACGTTACAAACGACAATCAGGCGGACACGGGCAGTTTGGCGATGTTTATATCGATATCAAGCCACTTCCACGCGGCACAGGCTTTAACTTCGATGAAAAGATCGTGGGCGGTGTGGTTCCGCGTCAATACATTCCGGGCGTTGAGATGGGCGTGCGCGAATTCCTCAGCCACGGTCCGCTAGGTTTCCCGGTGGTGGATGTGGCAGTCACGCTGATCAATGGCTCCTATCACGCGGTAGACAGTTCCGAGCAAGCCTTTAAGCAAGCCGCACGTCTGGCAATGCAGGAAGGCATGATGAAATGTGAACCAAGCCTGCTGGAGCCAATCCTTGCCGTCAGGATTTCGGTTCCCAATACCTTTACGGCAAACGTGCTGCGGCTGATCAACGGTCGGCGCGGCCAAGTTCTGGGCTACGAAGCGAAACCCAACTGGAACGGCTGGGACGAAGTGCAGGCGCACATTCCCCAGGCAGAAATGCAAAACCTGATCGTGGAACTGCGATCGCTTACCATGGGCATTGGCTCATTCCGCTGGCAGTTTGACCACTTGCAGGAAGTTCCCGAAAAAGTGGCTGAGCGGCTCGTTTCTAAATCGGGAAATGGCTCAGGCAATAGTAATGGTCATGGTTAGGAGATCTCTCCTGTCTTCGTAACGTTGAATGGGGCGAATCTCGGTTCGCCCTTTTTTGCATTACGGTGCAGGAAGAAATCGGGGCTGAGGATTTGCTCAGATGGATAATGGATATCAGATGGGTAGAGGTCAAGCAGTAAGGAACACTTCCCCCTCAGAAGTAATCGACCTGATGCGTTATTCTCTGCCGTTGATGCGTTACGCCGCGCGAATACGTCCTACGCTGTCTGCGGGTTCTGCGATTTGGCAATGCCTGCTTTTAGACTACGGTTGAAAGGGGTGACTCTTCCCAGAAATCTGGTTTTACTTGGCGGCGTCCCAGTACCCACTCGTAGATTTCGATCGTTTTTCTTGCCTTCACATCCCAGGAGTAGTGGGCACAGGTAAAACGGCGAGCGGCAATTCCCATTCCGATTACTCGCTCTGGATCTTGAACCAATTTCTCTAGTTCCTGAGTAAAGCTCTGAGTAATTTGGCTTAGATCGCCTAACGGAACTTTTACGCCACAGCCTGCCTGCACTCGTTTTGCAGGACCACCGTAATCCACCACCACACAGGTCATGCCTGACATCGCTGCTAAAGTCAGCACGCCTCCACCCTGCTCACGAATCGAGGGAAAAGCAAAAATGTCAGACTGGCGCATTAGCTCTCCGACCTGTGCCTGAGAAATGGTTCCGGTAAACTCAACGCATTCGGATAAATTCGCTTGTTCGACCATTTGTTGCAGCCGAGGGAGTTCGGGTCCATCTCCCACAATCACAAGCTTGTGCTGTTGCAAAATCGGGCTAGCCACAAAACTGCGAACCACGACTTCCGGTAGCTTAAAGGGAACCAGCCTGCCGACAAACAGAATCGTCATGCGATCGTTTTTTTGCCGGGTCGGAAGCGGAAAGGCTTCTGGGTCAACCCCTCCTTCGGGAAAATTAAAAGTTCTGGCTTTTGCATTATCCGGGACTTGCGCAACCGTATGGTCGTAGGCGGCTAGAATCGCTGCGGCATTAGCATAGGTCGATCGATAAAAAGGAAGCCAGCGATGCGCTTGACGCACATAGTTCATCCATTCTTTTTCCCGGTGCATCTCTTCTTTGAACTGAGTGGGCCAGGGCAAGCCGCCGTTCAAAGGCCCAATCACAAACGGAACTGAGATCCATTGGGCGATCGGGCTGGGAATCGTCGGAGACATAGGACTGAGACGATGAACTAGATCAAACTGTCCATGATTGAGTTCATCCCGAAATCTTTGCCAAACTGCCCATTCAAAAGCCAGGTAGCTGGGATAGCTGAAGGCAACCTTCAAGGTCATCGCCGTATTAGGATTGCCACTCAGAAACGATGCCAGTTTGTAGAGGGGGGCAGCAAGCCGCTCAGTGTCGATATAGACCACTTCTGCTTTGCCCATTCCCACCTTCTCAATGTTGGGCTGATTTCGGATCTGAGTCACCATGACGACATCCGCGTATTCTGCCAGAGAACACGCATAGGTGTAGGCTAAGGCGGGTAAAGAGTGCCATTCAGGATTGCAATCATCAGCGAGCAGCAAAACTCGTAATCGGTTGGAGTGCATTGGAGTTTTGGAGATGAATGTTGACTGGAGGAAACGCGGCGGAAACAGGAAAACGGTTAAGGGTTGAGCAGTTTTCCTGACATCAGCCTTTGGATTCTCTGGCTTTCATAAACCGCTAAGCGAATAATTTGGCAGATCTGGTCGATGTCGTGAAATTTCATTGCGGTTCCAGTGGGTAAGGAAAAGACCTTTTGGGTTAATTTCTCAGTTTTGGGCAGCAGCAGTCCGGCATTGGGGAAGTAGGAACGATAGGGTTCCATTTGATGACATCCCGGATAGAAATAGCGACGAGCCAGCACGTTTTCGGCGTGTAGAATTTGCACGATTTGATCACGGCTAATGCCTGCTTCCTGTTCATCCACTTCAACGACAACGTACTGATAGTTGTTCTTTTCAGCACTGTCATAAGCAATAAGTTGAATTCCCGGAAGGTTCTCAAGGTTGACCTTGTACTGCTGATAGTTTTTATAGTTGACCTCGATGAATTCACGGATGCTTTCGAGACCTGTAACGCCCATCGCTGCAGATAGCTCGTTCATCTTGCCATTGGTGCCAATGTAGGTCACGTTGTCGTAACCTGCACCAAACCCAAAATTCTTCATCAGACGAATCTTCTTGGCAAGCTGGTCGTTGTTGGTGACGACTGCACCTCCTTCAAAGGTATTGAGGAACTTAGTGGCATGGAAGCTGAACACTTCGGCTTCACCAAAATTGCCGATCATCGTGCCTTGATATGAACACCCCAGCGCATGGGAAGCATCAAAAGCCAGCTTCAGATCGTGACGCTGAGCGATCTCAGTGAGGGCTTCGATCGGGCAAGGACGCCCCCAAACATGAACCCCCAGGATGCCTGTCGTTCGAGGAGTAATCAGGCGATCGATCTGGTTGGGATCAATGTTGTGGGTTTGTGGATCAACATCACAGAAAACGGGAGTAATCTCCTGCCATTGCAGCGCATGGGGTGTCGCAACAAAAGTGAAAGAGGGCACAATGACCTCGCCTTTGAGCTCCAGTGCGCGGATCATGATTTCTAATGCGACTGTACCGTTGCACGTTGCAATACAGTGCTTTGCCCCTGTAAACGCTGCAAGTTGCTGCTCAAACTCCTGCACATATTGACCGTTGTTTGACAGCCATTTGCGATCGAGAATGTCGTTAATTCGAGTCATCAATCGATCGCGACTGCCAATATTGGGACGACCGACATGCAGCTTTTCTTTGAAGGTTGGAGAA
>NZ_JACJOR010000087.1:0-6555 GCF_014695615.1 Leptolyngbya sp. FACHB-711 | reverse complement strand
CTCGAATCAGAAGCCGCATTGAGTAAAGCAGATATGTTATCCAGGCTAACCGAAGAGCCGTATTGCATTCGCTTCTGGACTAATTCCAGGCAAGTGGTTGGCTATCTCTCCGTGCCGATCGACAATTCAGTTTGTCAAGAACCAAATTTTTGGAAAACGCAACGAGATAGTCAGGGAAGATATTATCATGACTCTTTCTTTCCCTTGCAGACTCGCTACGGGGTTCAGTGGGGTTCGATGCAAATGGCTGGCTCGCTAAGCAGCTTAGATCGCTACCTCATGCGGATTGAAATTGCTTTGGTCGTGATCACTTTATTAGCCATTGGACTGATTGGCTTTGCGAGCTGGTGGCTGGCAGGATTAGCCATGCGTCCTGTACAGCACTCTTATCAGCAGATGGAGCAATTTACAGCTGATGCCGCCCACGAGCTACGGACACCCCTGGCTGCCTTACAGGCGATCGTCCAAACCGCATTACGTTCTGACCAGTTAACCCTGGAAGATTCGAAGGAAGCTTTGCAAATTTTGAGTCGTCAGAGTTATCGCCTGACTAAATTAGTGCAGGATTTGCTGATGCTCACTCAAATGGAGCAACAAGGCTATTTAACTGCCTTTGAGCTTTGCTCTTTGAATGAAATGATTACGGATTTGGTCGATGAGTTTGAAGCATTGGCGATCGCAGCAGAGATTACATTGGTAACAGAAATTGATTCTTCGACAATTCATGTTTTGGCAAATGCAGAGCAACTGTATCGTGCTGTTGCAAACTTGCTCAGTAATGCAATTCACTACACGCCTGCAAAAGGTCAGATTACAATTCAACTCACGACTGAACAATCTCAGGCAGTCATTCGGGTGAAAGATACCGGAATTGGAATTCCTGCTGCTGCACAGCCCTATATTTTCGATCGATTCTATCGAGCGGATCAAGAACGATCGCGGCACAAAGGAGGAACCGGGCTGGGACTAGCAATCACGCGATCGATCGTGCAGGCACATAAAGGAACCATTCGGGTAGAGAGCAAGCTGAATCAGGGCAGTGTCTTTACCATTTCTCTACCGTTTTCCGATATTAAGTCTGGTATTAAGTCTGATATGAAGCCTGATATAAAGTAGGCATGAGTATTCAGTAGCTCATGAACCATTGTTGAAAGCCGCTAAAGCAGCGCAGATTTGGGGCAACAGCGGACGCAGAGCGGGAACCGGGTTCATACAGTCCTGCTGAAGACGACGCAGGTGCTCGATCGCCTTAATCTGGTCGGGATGATCGGGGGCAGGGCGACATCGATCCAGCAAATCTTCGAGCAAGCAGCCAAATGCTCTAACTTCCAGGGAGGGCAGCGATCGACTGAGGAAGCGATCAGCTGGATCATAAAAGCAGGCTGCGCCAAAATCTCCCAACAGACTTTCCCCGGTTTCGTCCACCAGAATATTGTGAGCATAAAGGTCGCCATGCATTATACCCCTGGCATGGAGGTGTGCTGTGGCTGCGGCAATGCCCTGAGCAATCCGAAGAATCACAGGCAAAGTAAACGCCGTGTCAGGCGGATAAGTGTCTCTTGTACAGGTTTCCAGGCTGGGCGGTCCACCCAGGTTTTTGTAGCGCGGCGGGATAAATGAGAACACCAGCCCTGCGCTGTGGGTCGGATGGTGAATCACCTTTCCTAAAACTCGCACCAGATTGGGGTGGGTTCCTGCCGCAATACAGGCACGCATTTCGTCTAGGGGAAACCCATCGCTCGTAATTTCTCCCTTAAACAGCTTGATCGCCACTTCTACGCTCTGATGAACACCAGAATTCCAGGTTCCCTGATAGATAATGCCTGAAGCTCCCTGTCCCAGCGGTTCCCCCAGCATTAAATCTGTCCATTTGATATGAAGCAAATCAGGATTAGACGAATCGAAATCGGGTAAACCAGTGTCAGGCAGCGAAGACAATCGACTTGAATCACAAAACGGATTTCCGGCATAAGCTAGCCAGGATAGCCGGGGCAACGTCGATAGCCAGACGGGCAGTGCAGTGAGCTGGTTTGCTGCCAAACGAATTAGCTCTAGATTTTGACAGTTTGCCAGTTCATCGGGGAGCGATCGCAGCTCGTTTCCGGCAAGCATGAGCTTCTGGAGCCTGGACAATTGACCGATCGAAGCGGGAAGCTGCTGAAGCCGATTATCCGTCAGGATCAGCCAGCGCACCAGCGGCGGCAAGGCATTTTCAGGGAGTGCGGTAATCCGGTTCGACTTAAAGCCCACCATTGAAAGCTGGGGACACTGAGAAAGCACTTCCGGCACTTCTTCAAAATCGTTGTTGCTAAGGAAAACAATTTTCAGTTTCTTCAACTGCCTAAATTCGTCAGGCAATCGCTTCAGATGATTATTTGACAAATCCAAAATCTCTAAAGAATCTGCTAGCTCAAGAATCTCCATTGGAAATTCCGTTAGTTCGGCAGCAAGATTAAGTCTTCGGGTTCCAGCAAGTTGTCCAGTTTGCAGTAAGTCGAGCGTTTTCATTCCTGAAGGGCTTAATAGCGTTAATGTCCCAGCCTGTTATCGCCTTACCCGGTTATAGCCTTACCAGGGAGGATTTGAGAAGTCGAGATCGATGCCTCCCAACCCTCAAGGAGAAGACCGGGGATAAAGGGTGGGGAGATGAGGGGCATGATGAAGGGCATGATAAGGAGCATAAAGTCTGCCAAAGCTGGGAATCAGAAAGGTGGGAATCAGAAAGAGAAATCGTCGGAGCGATCGAGGCGATGTGCAACGTTCACCCCCTGCTCAGATACAACACTTTAAGTATTATTAAGCTTATTTAATGAAGAAAGGTATCTGAACTTATCGCTTGGTTACAATCCAAAAGTCTTCTCCAAAAGGCATAGGTAGAAAGTGGTAGCGTGAACAACAACAGCCACAGATAACCAACCTTTCGAAATATGTACGATAACAACACACAAAAAGACTGGGTCGCTGCCGCAGTAACTGCCGGAATTGGCGCAGGCATTCCTGCCACTTTTGCCGTAAGCCAGGGTCAAAATCCCCTCATCGCTCTAGTGCTTACGGGTTGTGCGATCGTCACTGCTCTCGTGATTGATCACTACTGTTAAGCAGAATTCTGTTCAAAAGACTTCCAGAGCAGACTGTCTCCGGTTCGGTATCTGAGTTATTTTCTTCCTGTCATCTTAGATCATACTTCTTTGCAAATAAGCCAGCTTCTTCGGAGGTTGGCTTTCTGCTTTTAAACCAATTTAGAAGAAATCGCATAGAATAATTTGCTTGAGGCGGCTTATTGGTTACCTTACGCTATTAGTAAAGAAGAAGCGGGAAATTTACCGATTTTCCACTCTACCGCTAGTATTATAGCTGTCACTCGTCGGGTTCTTTTATCCAAGGTGGGGGCTGTGCCTCTGGTCGGGGGTTGCACCCCTGCATCCCGTCTTTAGTCGATCGGTTAAGTCTGTAATCTCTTTCGCTTTATTTCGCGCACTTTCACTAGATTCTGCTCCTGCACTGCTTTTCACGACTCGGTTACTGCATTTCTTGCCTGATCTCAAGGAGGCTTTTCATGACCCATTCCCTGCCTGCTCGTTCGTCTCCTCGTTCCGCGATGCTCAGACTATGCCTGTTTCAACGATCGTCCAAGCCGCAGAAAAGTGATCGATCGACAGCGCGGCGCGTGTTTTTGCTGCTGGCACTGACACTCGGCTTGGGAACAGGAAGTTTTGCAGAGCGAGGTCTGGCTGCTGATCCCACAGCCAGGGGGCAAGTTGCCCCGTTTCACTTGGCACAGGC
This sequence comes from Leptolyngbya sp. FACHB-711, assembly GCF_014695615.1. Lineage (NCBI taxonomy): Bacteria > Bacillati > Cyanobacteriota > Cyanophyceae > Leptolyngbyales > Leptolyngbyaceae > Leptolyngbya > Leptolyngbya sp. FACHB-711. Next base: position 2,772 of record NZ_JACJOR010000087.1, on the reverse strand, counting down.
AGTTCCAGCAGGAGATGGGGTATTGCAGCTCAACGATAGTGGCGATGCAGTTGCCGACCTTCAGCGACAGTTGACGCGGCTCGGATTTTTTAGCGATGAAATTACTGGATTTTTTGGGACTGCGACCCAGGCAGCCGTGAGCCAGTTTCAGCAGGCAAATGGTTTGACCCCCGATGGCATTGCAGGAGCCGCAACGCAGGCAGCATTAGGGCAAGGCAGTTCGGCATCGGAAGCGACTAGCAGCGCACCCCGTGATTTTCTCCAGCTCAACGATTCTGGCGATCAGGTCGCAGAATTGCAGCGTCGGCTGACAGCCCTGGGCTACTACAGCGGCTCTGCTTCTGGCGTGTTTGATGGGGCAACTCAATTTGCCGTAATTAGCTTTCAGCAGGCAAATGGTTTAACTGCCGATGGCGTGGTGGGTGCAGAAACGACGGCGGCACTGCGTCGCGCTGGGGGGCAAGGCTCGTTCTCAGCTGGATCTACTCCGGCTGGATCTGCTCCGGCTGCGCCAACTTCCCCTGCACCAGCGGCGATCGGTTCTTCTGTCGCTCCTGAAGGAAGCTTGCTACGGGTGGGCTCTAACGGGGCGGCGGTAAGTACCCTTCAAACTCAGCTTCAGTCGCTTGGCTTCTACGTGGGAACGATTTCGGGCGTTTTTGATGCCCAGACCGAAGCCGCCGTCACTGCATTTCAACGATCGCGGGGTTTGGTCGCGGATGGCATTGCCGGACCCCAGGTGAATGCCACTTTAAGCAGCGCAACGGGAACCAATCCCTCAGCCGCAACTCAGCCCAACAGTCCGGCTCAAGTGCAATATATCCAGCAGATGCAGCAGGCGCAAATTGCCGCAGAACAAGCCCGCCGCGAGGCAGAGCAAGCCCGTCTGGAAGCCGAAAAAGCGCGTTTGGTCTATCAGCAAAACCTGCAAGAAGGACGCTATAGCACCGTCGAACTGCAAAGACGGCTTCAGTCAAACGGCTACAATCCCGGAGATCTAAGCGGAGTAATGACTCCCACGACCGAAGGTGCGATCGCCGATGCCCAGCGCAGCTATGGATTGAGCGAAAGCGATTTCCTGGGAACGGGAGGAATGCCTTTGTTTTAGAACAGACGATCGCAATCATTGCGCTAAGCATTGCTCCAAGCATTACTCTAAGCGTTAACCAATCCAGGCTAAGCCTTTGAGGCGGCTTTGAACGATCGCCCCGGAACTGCATTCAGGAGCAGTGCCAGCAAAATCAGCACAATGCCGATCGACTCGCTCATTGAGGGGATTTCGCCAAGCTGAGTCCGAGCTGCAAAGACTCCGACGACCGGAACTGCAAGTGTCCCTAAGCTGGCAGCCCCCGTGGGCAGTTGCCGCAGCGCGTAAAACCATAGGAGCCACGCCACTGCACTTCCCGGAATAATGTTGTAAAGCAAGGCAGCCATAAAAGAGCCTGTCCACTGCACCGGGCGATCGGACACCGTGAGCGCAATCAGGATCAGGGGCAGACTGCCGATCAGCATTTGCCATGCGGTAAATGAAACCAGGTCGATCGATCGCCGCTGGGTCAACCGCTTCAGAAAAATTGCGCTCGTTGCCCAGCAAATTCCCGACAAAATGCCCAAGCCTTTACTGAATAAATCGCTGGTGAAACTCAAGGGCAGCAGCACCAGCAGCAGTCCCGCCAGCGCAAAGCCAACACTGAGCCACTGTTTACCGTGCAGCCGCTCTTTAAGAAAAATCCAGGCAAACAGCAACGCCCAAAACGGCATCGTGTAGTTGAGCACCGCAATCTTGCCCGCCCCGCCACCAACCAACGCCCAGTGAATGAGTCCGATCACTCCGGTGGTTTGCAGTAGCCCAAACACGATCGTCTCTGGCAGCACCTCCGGCTTGAGCGATTTTCCCTGCACCCGCAGCACCAAAAACAAACTCATCGCCCCAAAAAACGCTCGCAGCGCGGCAAAGTCAAACGGCGACGCATCCTGAAGCGCGATTTTCATCACGACCCAGTTATAGCCCCAGACGATCGCCAGCGCAACGAGGGCAAAAAATGCGAGATGCCGTTTAGCAAAAGCCATGCGCTATTTCCTGTGTGCGATTCCAGGCAAGCCAATGTCCTGAAAAACCTTTCGATCGTATCGCATGATTTGAACGGGCTGCTGCTGAAATTTTGTTTGGGCGATCGTCTGCCAGCCCTGCCGTCGATACCAGTTCATTAACTCGGTCTGCTCTGTCCATAGATAAACTAAGGGCAATTTGAGCCGATCGGCTTCCTCCAGCGCACGCTGCACCAGCAGACGACCGATCCCCTCCCCCCGTTTTTCAGGAATCACATAGAGCGAAGCAAGCCAGGGCGACCACCCTGCATACTTCGGTGGAGCTTCTGTTTTGCCGTGCATCAGCGTCACTGTGCCAATGAGTTTAGGCTGCGGCGATTCTTCTAGAGCAACGATCGTTAAAGGTAATCGATCGCGATTCAGGTGCGTCTCTAGCTCTGCGGTAAGTTGCGCCTCGGTTTCTGAGGGGTAAAACGAGTGCCATTCCTGATGCAGCCATGCGGCGATCGTCCCAATGAAGTGGGGATAATCAGCCAGGTACGTGAAAAGGAGGGAAGTTTGCAATGATTTTCCTCTTTAGCTTGAACGCTCCCAGCGAAACTTGCGATCGGATTCCTGAATCGGCACATCGTTAATGCTGGCATATCTCCGCATCATCAATCCATTTTCGGCAAATTCCCAATTCTCGTTGCCATAGGAGCGATACCAGAAGCCAGAGTCATC
>NZ_JACJOR010000086.1:0-6440 GCF_014695615.1 Leptolyngbya sp. FACHB-711 | reverse complement strand
TGCGCCTCGATCTGATCCTTCACGATCTGGCGATATTCCAGGAAGTGTTCGTTGATCGCGCAAATTGACAGATAATGCTCCCAAACACGGGGATTGGTCTGCCAAATTTTGATCAGATTGATCCAGAACTGAAAGCGAGTTTTTCGCAAGATGCCCTGTCGCCAGAAAACGATCAGCATTGCCCGGATACTGACCCAGCTTACTTTCCGCAAGCGTGACTTATGCTCAGGTGTGCCCAGCTTTTCAAAATGGCGATAGGTGCGGTTGAGATACGCCAATGGGTCATAAAGCTGCCAAAAAGCGTCGATGTATTCCTGTGCAATCTGCTCTAGTGGGCGGGTTGGCACATAGTTCATCAGCGTAGTCTGATTGATATTGCCGCTGCCTCTTAGTCGTCCTTCTTTTTCCAGACGATGCCAGAGTGCCGTATCGGGAAGTGCCTGCAGCATACTGAAGAAAGCAGTGGGAATCGCAGTCTTTTCGACAAACTGCACAATTCGATCGCCTGCCCCCGGTTTTTCGCCGTCAAAGCCGATGATAAAGCCTGCCATCACCCGTAGACCCGATCGAATAATCGCATCGACAGCATCAGAAAGCGAGTCGCGGGTGTTCTGGAATTTTTGCGTCAGGGCAAGGCTGTCTTCGTCCGGCGTTTCAATGCCCAAAAAGACAGCATTAAAGTTGCAGGCAACCATCAGATCCATGAGTTCCTGATCCTGCGCCAGATCGACGGAAGCTTCGGTATTGAAAGCGAAGGGATAGCCATGTTCTGCCATCCAGGGCTTAAGTTCCTTCAGCAGCAGCTTGACGTTGCGCTTGTTGCCAATGAAGTTGTCGTCTACCAGGAAGATTGTGCGTCGCCAGCCCAGTTCGTAAAGGCATTCTAGTTCGGCAATGAGCTGAGCCGGAGTTTTGGTGCGAGGTTTGCGCCCGTAGAGGACAATAATGTCGCAGAATTCGCACTGAAACGGACAGCCCCGCGAAAACTGAACCGACATATTATCGTAGGCGGAGAAATCCAGCAGGTCGAAGCGGGGGACGGGGGTTCCGGTGACATCCGGCTTCTCGCCATTCGATCGAAAGACTCCCTGCTGATCGCCTCGCTCGATCGCCTCAATAAAGAGCGGCAGCGTAATTTCGCCCTCGTCCAGAATCAGATAATCCGCTCCAGCCGTTTCCGCTTCATGAGGAAGGGCAGTCGCATAAGGGCCACCGACCGCAACCCGCTTGCCGCGCCGCTTGGCTTCCTGAATCTGCGCTAAAAAGTCTTCCTTCTGCACAATCATGGCAGACAGAATGACTAAATCTGCCCAATCCCAGTCTTCTTCAGCGACCGAGCCAACATTGCGATCGACCAGCTTAAATTCCCAGGTTTGGGGCAAAATTGCCGCTACCGTTGCCAGTCCCAAAGGTGGGAGCAGTGCTTTGCGATCGACCAGTTCCAATGCCTTCTCAAAAGACCAGAAACTCTTGGGAAACAGGGGATAGAGCAGCAGCACACGCATCAGGCTTCACACCTCTATGATTGGAAGTTGAACGATTGAGTATTTTCGATGAGCTTACCATGCAGGCAGGAACAGGACATTGATTCCTGTTTTTCCTGGAAATCATGCCGAGCCTTTACAGGGCATTGACTAGGCAGACTGCGCCAGTGCCTTTGCCGCGTTTGCCTCCACGCCGCTTTGAAGCCTGGCTTCGTCGGCAAAGAATTCCTGGAGCTGTACCTCGATTTCGTCTTTTACGATCTGGCGGTATTCCAGGAAATGCTCATTATGGGCGCAAACCGCGAGGTAATGCTCAAATACGCCGGGGTTCTGCCGCAGAATGCCAAACAGGTGATGCCAAAATGCCCAGCGGGTCGATCGCTTCACGCCCTGTCGCCAGCAGACGATCGCCAACGCCCGCAGATCAATCCAGCTCGGCAGTTTGGCAGGAGCCTTGCACTTGGGCGCACCCAGAATCAGGAAATGGCGATAAACGCGATCGAGATAGGTCTTTGGCTCATAGAGCTGCCAGAAGGCATCCACATATTCTCGCGCAATATCTTCGAGCGGACGGGTGGGGATGAAGTTCATCAGTGTAGTCTGGTTGATGTTGCCATCTTTGCCAGAGCGAAGCCGTCCTTCTTTTTCCAGGCGATGCCACAGCGCGGTATTGGGTAATGCCTGAAGCATGGCAAACGTCGTGGTGGGAATCGTGGTCTGCTCCGCAAATCGCACAATCCGATCGCCTGCACCCTTTTCCTCCCCGTCGAAACCGATAATAAAGCCAGCCATCACGCGCAGTCCGGCTCTGGTAATTTTTTCGATCGACTCTGCCAGTGAGCCGCGGGTATTTTGAAACTTTTTGGTGAGCGACAGGCTATCCTCGTCCGGGGTTTCAATGCCCACAAAGACCGCATCAAAGAAGCATTCCACCATCAGATCCATCAGCTCTTCGTCTTGCGCTAGATCGACAGAAGCCTCAGTGTTAAAGCGGAAGGGATAGCCATGTTCTTTTTGCCAGACCTTGAGTTCTTTCAGCAGCAGCTTGACGTTGCGCTTGTTGCCGATGAAGTTGTCGTCCACCATAAACACGCTGCGTCGCCAGCCCAGCTCATAAAGATAATCCAGTTCCTTAAGCAACTGCTCCGGGTTTTTGGTGCGAGGTTTGCGCCCGTAGAGGACAATAATGTCGCAGAATTCGCACTGAAAGGGGCAGCCCCGCGAAAACTGGATTGACATCGAATCGTAGGCGGAGAAATCCAGCAGGTCGAAGCGGGGGACGGGGGTTCCGGTAACATCCGGCTTTTCGCCATTCGATCGAAAGACTCCCTGCTGATCGCCTCGCTCGATCGCCTCAATAAAGAGCGGCAGCGTAATTTCGCCTTCATCCAGAATCAGATAATCCGCTCCGGCTGCCTGCGGTTCTTCAGGCACAGAAGTGGGAAAAGGGCCGCCCACGGCAACGCGCTTGCCCCGACGTTTTGCCTCCCGAATCTGGTCAAGCAAATCCGCTTTTTGCACAATCATTGCGGATAAGATGACGATATCTGCCCATGCCCACTCTTCTTCAGTAACCGATCGAATATTGCGATCGACCAGCCTAAACTCCCAGGTTTGGGGCAAAATGGCTGCCACGGTGACTAAGCCCAGCGGAGGCAGCAGCACCTTGCGATTCACCAGTTCCAGAATTTTTTCGTAAGACCAGAAGGTTTTCGGAAACTTCGGGTAGACGAGCAGAATCCGCATGGACAGTTCTTCCTCACACAATGCCTGGATCGTATTGCAATCACGACGGATAAGCAACCCGTTCTGTGCCCCTTGATTGAAAGTCGATCGAGCCAGAGTAACGAGATTTAAGTCTCAATCTGGGACTGTCAACCGTTTCTAGCCGAAGTCTGAAAAGTTAGATTTGCGATCGAAACGACTCCTTTCCCAATTGGGGCTGCGGGGTCTACACCCAGCACAGAAAATTCTTTAGGCGTCCTCGCTTGGAATTGCCGGAACAGGCTGGAGCTTCTTTTCTAAAGCGGAAGATCCGAGAACCGATCGCTGCTGCTCTTCGCCGCCCAGTGCAGGCAGATTATTTGCCCCAGGACTCACAATTCCGCCTGAAACAACAATCTTGAACGCATCCTCGATCGAGAGCGACAGATTGACCACTTCGTCCTCCGGCACAACCGCATACCATCCGGTGGTGGGGTTAGGCGTCGTCGGGATAAAAACGCTCAGCATCGTTTCTGGCAAATGGGTTTGAATTTGGGGACTCATTGCCCCGGTAACAAAGGCGATCGCCCAAATCCCTTTGCGCGGATATTCCACCAAAACAACGCGCCGAAACTTATTATTAGTATCCCGCAGTAGGGTTTCGAGCAGTTGCTTTAGCGTTTTGTAAACAGAACCCGCCAGGGGAATTGCTTGCAGCAGGCGTTCGCCAAAATCGAGTAGCCAGCGTCCGGCAATGTTGCGCGCCATTAAGCCAATCAGCAGAATAAATGCCAGCGGCACGGTTAACCCGATCGCAAAATCCAGCAAATCGCCCAGCAGCGGATTTAGCCCATTAAACGGGTCAAGCTGTTTGGGAATTCGGGTTAAAAAGTCGATGACCCAGGTTGCGATAGTGTAAGTTAACCAGATTGTGGTTGCCAGCGGAATGACCACTAGCAGGCCAGCAATCAGATCATTTTTGAAGTCTTGCTTCAATCGTTGGAGTACAGACAACTTTCGCTCCTTTCAATACCTTGGGGGTAAACCACCGCAATCGATCGCAACAACTGACCTAGCTAAATCCTATCCGGTAAAGGTCTTGTCCATTGATTTTTATTGATCGAGCGCCTGGAAGGATGCAGCCCACTAGCATCGATCTTCATTGTCAATATTTATCAATATAATTTAATCGCAATTTTGTGAAGAATTGTTTCCATTTCTCATGTTCTCCACCTTCACATCAATAGACCTGCTTTCTTGCCTGAGGACTCACCTGCAACGATTGCCCTCAAAATAGCTGCTGGGCGCTTCCTGTACGAGGTACCTTGTGATGGTCATCCTTGTGACGGTTATTCCTGAATTGCCTTATCCCTAAAGTAGGATTTCAGCGTGAACTGATTTTATCGGAACTGGTGCTATCGCTGCTACCGATGAATTCTGTCGTTATCTGTGCTGTCTTGCTGGTGCGCTGTATTGCGGGCGAGAGTCCTGCAGGCAAGAGCCTGAGCAATTCTTTGCTAGCGAACTATGTTCGTGGATGCCTGCCCAATTTCCCACACCTTAAGGACAATCAGATATTCATAAAATGCCTGAAGCGTACACCAGGCGAAGCCTGCTCGACCATCTTGCCACCCGCCCAGCAGCAAATACATATACAGAAATCGAATAAAAGGACGAAACGGAAGCCGCAGCGATAGATCCTTGAGGGCACGCCGCCGATCGACTTCGGTTTTTCCCAAAAATAAATCCCGCCAATTGACGCTGCCTTGCTCAAGCTGGTGTAGGGTTTCGATCGCCTCATCCGTAGAATAGCGATTGTGTTTTTCGATCCAGCGGCTCAAGCCTTTGCTGCATGTGTAGTGCGGGTAAGTCTGCTGCAAAAATCCCGTTTGCCCCTCGTAAACCTCCCGCTCCGTGTGTCCATAGTCGCTGAACCAGACTTTGCCGTGCCGCAGCAGCCGAAGCTGATAGCGGGGGTATTGCGTGCTGCGACGAATCCAGCGCCCCATAAACATGACCCGCTCGGCAGCGTAGTAGCCCACAAAGCGATCGTCTTGAATTGCGCTCAGGCATTCCTGAAACAGTTCGGGTGTCATCCGCTCATCGGCTTCTAAAATGTAGACCCATTCATACTTGGGCGGAACCGATTCCAGCATCCAGGTGCGCTGCTTGCCGTGGCTTTCAAACGGATGCTGAACCACTCTCACCGGGTACTGGCTGGCAATTTCAACCGTGCGATCAGTGCTGCATGAGTCAATCACGATCACATCATCTGAAAGCAAGGCTGACTCAATACAGGCAGCAATATCAATCTCTTCATTGAAGGTCAAAATGTAAATCGAGAACATAGCCCTGCATGAATTCAGAATGCGGAATGGAGAATTCGGAACTGTGAAGCCTGGAAGCAGGAGTTTTGGCGTTGCTGAATTTGAGTATGATTCGCCCCCTAGCCCCCAACATTGGGCAAACTAATCCTCAAAGTTCCCCAGCATTGGGAGATTTAGGGGCGATGCAGGAGCTCAATTGGGTTCTTCATATTTCGATTCAGTAAGGCTCAGGAGTTTTATCAGTTTCGTTTGCAGGCTTAAATGAGCGTAGTGGGGTTAGCCCAATTCACTCCGTTACGACTCCGAGTCGAAGCTCTCAGACGCAGACTGGTGAGGCGGTTTGTAGCTAGGAATTGCGAACTCCGAATCCGAATTGGCATTAGCCCCTTGCCGATCGCCTATCGCTGTGCCAGATTTCTGAGCCCCAGCCAGCCTACTGCACTAAAGCCGATCGCCAGCAGCAGACTGCTAATGCCCACGCGCAAGCCTGACTTGAGAGCTTCGGTCTTGATCGTGCTTTGCTGTTGCTCTTTGCGAACGCCAAGCTCAGTTTGAAGCTGATTTCTAAGTTCCCCTTCGCGCTGTTGCAGAAACGTATCCAGTGATTCAGGGTTTGCTTTGAACTGCTTGACCAGGTTTGCCTGCTCCTGGCTGAGCCGTCCGGCACTAACAAGCTGCTGGATCTGTTCGTCTGTCGCGCCTAAAAGCTGTTGGATCTGCTGTCGCTGCGACTGCACTTCGGTCTGAAGGCGAGTGCTTAGCTCACTTTGCGCCTGAGTCGCCTGCTGATCAATCTGCCCAATCACTTCCGTATTGCCTAACCGCACATTGTTGAGGTGCAGGGGAAACAGCAGCACAAACAGCAAACCCAAAAGGCTCGACAAAACACAAGCCCAAAAGCGAGGATCTTGCCACAGCCGCTTTC
>NZ_JACJOR010000085.1:0-35785 GCF_014695615.1 Leptolyngbya sp. FACHB-711 | reverse complement strand
ACCGAAATTTCGAGTAAAGATAAAGAATATATAACAATGCTTGAAGGTATCCGAATCGCACTTGACTTCCGTTTTTTCTGGTTCGCAATTGTCCTTTTCCGATCGGATTCCAGCAAGCTCTAAGCCAGGGTTGAAACGATCGCTACTTCACTTGAGAAATAGGGATTCTGTTCAACCAACTGGAAAAATGATTGAAAAAAGGCAAGGCTCGATGGATCAGATCGAACCTTTGCCAGACTCGCTTGAGTCTCAATCTATTTCAACCCACCTTCTTAACGACCGTATCAACCCTACTTATCAACAACACGTATCAACAGTGAGTGAGGAACCCATGAAACCGCAATTCACGACTCATTCGATTCCCTTTGATCAAGACCCAAACGTATCTTCTAAACTGAAGCAATTTAAGAGGCTCCCCCGGCGAATGTCAAGCTTTCTACGTCAGGGATTGCTGTCGATCGCGGTACTCACTGCGGTAGTTGGAGCTTCTTCCCAATCGATCGCCCAAACCCTGCTACCTAACAACACCCTGTTTCCCGGTGAGCAAGGTGCAAGAGTATTTACTTTGCAGCAGGCACTGAGGTCAGAAGGCTTTTTCGTTAGCGTCGACGGAGTTTATGGACCGGAAACCGTGAGTGCCGTGACTCAGTTTCAGCGCAGTTGCGGTCTGATTGTGGATGGCATTGCCGGACCTCAAACGAACAATGCCCTTGCTTCGGGAACCTGTTCCGGGTTCGTTCCCATTCAGCCACCCTTTATCCCGGTTCAGCCGCCCACTTCCGGCTTGCCCGTTGGTCCTTTTGTGGCAGTGATTCCGGGTGATGACCCTAGCAATTTGGCAACGGCTCGACAGGTGCAGGCAGCAGCAACTGTTCAAAGCTCCAGGAGAGGTTCGTTCATCAATGCAGGCGGCTACGAGGATCGAGAAAGAGCTGAAGCGGTGGTCGATCAGCTTCGCAATCGGCGTTTGTCTGCACGGGTCGAGTATCGTCCTTAAGAGGCAACAGCTCGAATTGTTTCAACCATCGATCGCACACTCTGAGCCGTTGCCGGAGCCAGCAAAACTCCATTGCGATAGTGCCCGGTTGCCACAATCACATTCTGGTAGCCGGGCATTGGCTCAATCACCGGAGCAGGACGCTGATGGGGACGCGGACGCAAGCCCGACCACTGCTCCACCGTTACGCCCGCTGCCAGGGCAGGACAAAACTCGATCGCCCCGCTTAGCACCCTTTGCAGGCGATCGGCATCGGGCAAAATTTCACTCGCACCTGCGGAAAATTCAACCGTCGCACCCACCCAATATTCTCGATCGCCCAACGGAACCAAATGGATATCGTTTCCGGTAACAACGGGCTGAAAGTTTGGATTTCCCAATGGCTCTGCCAAACGCATTCGCACCGCCTGCCCCAGCACCGGGCGCACTTCAACCACTTTCTCTCCCGCGACTTCTGGCGATCGAACCTGCTGGAGAGACTGCAAAACAGGCGTTGACCCTAATCCTGCCGTGACGACGATCGCATCCACTGCAAATCTGCCCTGCTGAGTGTCGATCGCGTGGCAAGCACACAGTCCCGATGAAGTTTGATCCGAGGCAAACCCTGTAATCTGAGTCTCAAAATAAAACTGAACGCCGCGCCGCTGAGCTGCTTCAATCAGCATCAGGGTAAGTGTCTTGGGGTCGAGCTGGCGATCGTCCGGCGAATAAATTGCTCCCACGACACGCGGGCTGGTCACCTGAGGACAGTGCTGCCGCAGTTTGGTTAAATCCCATCGCTCCAGCCGCCACCCCTGCGATAGGCGCGTTTCAATCAGGCTATCCCAGTCAGGCTGCTCCTCATCGGCTAAACACAGCTTGACAATGCCCTTACGGTTGAATGGAATTATTGTACCCGTCGCTGCCTCTAATTCAGGAACCAGCGTTTCGTATCGCTTCAGGCTGGCCTCCCGCAAATTCCAGGCACGCCCTTTCACTTTTTGACTGATTGCCCCCATCAGCACACCCAGCGCAGCTTGCGTCGCCCCTTGAACCGGGAACTGGCGATCGATCACCGTAATTCTGAATTCTGAATTGCCGCTGAGTTCGTAGGCAGTCATCGCCCCGATCACGCCACAGCCAACGATCGCGATGTGCATTTTTTACCGGAGAATGAGGAGATCAGGGGATAGGGAGATGAGGGAAGGGTGAAGAGATCAGGGGCAAAAGGGCAAAGGAGGTTTGAGGAAGTTTTTAGTTTAAGCAACGCTCGAATTACTGATTCCAAATTTATTTCAAAGCTGCTCACGTTCTCACGCCTCACCCTTGCCTCTTCTTCCTGCTTTCACTGCTGCACTCCCGACATCTTATTCTCTTAGCTCCCCATCTCCCTATCGCCTCGTCTCTTCCTAAGAAGGAATCCGCTCTACAAAAGCGTCAAAATCTTTCAACAGCTCATTGTAGTTTCGCAAGGCTTTAATCCCGTCCTGTGCCTGAGCCGCTTCGTCAATCAAAATTAGATGTTCAAACGTTTCCTTGGCGGCTGCTTCTGCTTGTTTCTGCTCAGAAGGCAGCAGATTGCGCGATAAACGGAGCATCGTAGCTCGGATTTCGCCCAGAGGACCGTGAATTAGCGATTCGACATCGTTCCATCGCTTTTGCTGAACCAGGGGCGGCAGCTCTAGCATTCGATCGCGGAAGGTTTGCAGCCGAGTGGCGTACTGCTGAATCTGGGCAATTTGATCAGAAGTATAAGTCGGAGCTTTTGCCGTTGGCGTTGGGTTGCCACAGCTCACGAGCAGGCTGGTAATCGCAACCAGAATAAGGGCAATTAATGACCGATAGCGGAACATAAGAATTTGTCTCACCGATTCGCTCTATTCAATAAGATTAAAACCAGATCCATCCTATAGCGGATCGGTTCAGCGAGACAGTAGCCTCCCAACCGGATTGCTAAAAAGCTTCATTGCCTTGATCCTTAGCCTGAAAGATCTAGGGGGTAACAGGCTGTTCCGAGGGCTGATCTTGGGAAGGTTGATTTGGGGAGGGCTGATCCTGCCCCGGTTGATAATACGGTGCGGAGTCAATATCGCCAAGCCGATTGGGGGGCCAGAAGCGAAAGACTGCCCGACCAATAATATTCTCACGCGGTACATAGCCCCAAAAATGGCTATCAAAGCTGTTGTTGCGGTTATCACCCAGCACCAAATACGAATCTGGCGGCACCACTTCTGGACCCCACTGATAATCCGGTTTTGCGGCAATATATTCTTCTTTGAGGGACTGGTCGTTGATAAAAACCGTGCCGTTCTTAACTTCAACCTTTTCTCCCGGCAAACCAATCACACGCTTAATAAAGGCATCTTTAAGTTCCGGGTTTTGCTGCCGTAGCCGATCGTTGGGCCAAAAGACAATAATGTCTTCCCGTCCAGGCGGATTAAAGCGGTAGCTAATCTTCTCTACAATCAGGCGATCGTTGACTTCCAGCGTCGGAATCATTGATTCGGAGGGAATGTAGCGTGCCTCTGCGACAAAATGCCGAATTCCTAACGCTAGCACTAAGCTAAGACCGATCGTTTTAGCGGCTTCCACCCAGGCATTTTCAGTTTGAGGCGGTACGGCGCGATTCGACTTGTACGACATTTTGAGCGGCTCCGAAGCATCTGAAGCGGGACTAATACCCGAATCATCAGGCGAGGTGGAATGAAGATGAGGCGGAAGATTAGGATCAGGATGAGACATGGATGCTGAGATAAAAGTGATCCGATGCAGAGCAGAAAGCAGTTCAATGCAGCCTGAAATTCAGCACAATATTAAAAACACAATATTAAAGCAGAGGTTTCAAGCAGAAAATCAAGCTTGGAGCCTAAGACTGAACTCTCGTTAAGACTAAACCCTAGTTATGGCATAAAGCGGACGAAAAGTATCATAGTCCATGAAAGTTGTAAAAGGATCAACCGGACGGGATGCACCTGATAGCCCTCTTCTGCAAATTGTCTCTATAAGCTACGTGAACGACTGAAGTATCAGGGGTTTCTGCTCACAAGCTGTCGAGATCTGCATCTGCTCAGTGGAGACTTTAACAAAATGCAAGGTTATTTCATGTTTTCCATTCTAATCGGTGAGAATAGTTGCTTTGGCTTTTTGGTTTATCTGGCTGGTTTATTTGGAGGTTCGCTTGGGGGATAGCCCGACCCCTTCGCCATCCTGCACGATCGATCGCCCGATCGCCTTCCAAAACCTGATGACACCCTGAAATTGTTCACCCTGAATTGACCTAATAACTTCGCAACCCAGTTCCCTGCTCATTCGCCAAGCCCGGATTCTTCTGCCAGACGGCACGTTTACCACCGGAGATGTCCACTTCGCGGCAAGACGATCGCCCAAGTTGGCGGTGAAATCTCCCCTGATGATCGGGGGGAAGCGGTGCAGATCGTTGAAGCATCGGGGCTAACGCTATTGCCAGGCGTGATTGATCCGCAGGCACATTTCCGGGAACCAGGGCTGGAATACAAAGAAGACCTGTCTACTGCCAGCCGTGCCTGTGCTAAAGGGGAGTAGTTACCTCGTTTCTGGAGATGCCCCATACAAAGCCACTAACTACGACTCAGGCGGCTCTAGACGATAAGCTGAAGCGAGCAGCAGAAAAATCGCTGGTCAACTACGGCTTTTTTATCGGTGCGACGGGGGAAGCATCGCCCGACCTGCTAGAGGCAAACCCTGCCTGCGGCATCATAAATCTTTATGGGATCGATGCACGGCGCGCTGTTGGTTGATCAAGAAGCGGCACTAGAGCGGATTTTTGCTTATGGCGATCGCCTCATTGCGGTTCATGCCGAAGATCAGGCACGAATTCGACAGCGACGCGAACAGTTTGCAGGCATCACCGATCCGGCAATTCACTCGCAAATTCAAGACAATCAGGCAGCCCTTTCCGCCACGCAGCTTGCCCTCTCTCTTTCCAAAAAATATCAGCGACGGCTTCGCATTTTGCATTTCTCCACTGCCGAAGAAGCCGAACTGCTGCGCCAGGATAAGCCTGCCTGGGTCACGGCAGAAGTCACGCCCTAGCAACTGGCTGCTGAATACGGCTGCCTATGGGGAAATTGGCACGCTTGTTCAAATGAATCCGCCCATTCGATCGCCCCACGATAACGAAGTCCTTTGGCAGGCACTTAAAGACGGCATTCTCGACTTTATTACCACCGACCACGCCCCCTACACACTCGAAGAAAAGGCGCAGGGCTACCCTAACACGCCCTCAGAAATGCCCGGAGTCGAAACTTCTCTGCCGCTGATGCTGCCCCAGGCAATGCAGGGACGCCTGCACGTGCCCCAGGCGACAAACTGGATGTCTACGGCTGTCGCCAGGGCATACAAAATTCCCAACAAAGGACTGATTCAGCCCGGATACGATGCCGATCTGGTACTGGTCGATCTAGATACCTATCGCCCCGTCCTTCGCGAGGAACTGCAAACCAAGTGCGGCTGGAGCCCGTTTGAAGGCTGGAAGCTCACCGGATTTCCCGTCATGACGATCGTAGGCGGCAAGATTGCGTACGATCGCGGCAAATTCAATCTAGATGTCCGAGGAGAAGCACTTACCTTTGACGCACCCTAAGCCGAAACAATCCCCGACCACTGAACTCTCTTCAGCCGTTCTCGCCGATAAGAAAAGAAATATTCGGGAGTTTGATACGTGCAGTAAGGGGCGATCGACACCTGATCAGAGGCAATTCCGAGCTGCTCAAGCTGAAGTGCGATCGTCCGCCGCACGTCAATTCTGGCTCGTCCGGGTTGGGGGTCAGGCAGCAAAGGAGAATCGGGAATTTGGCTCAACGCATTGAGCAGGCTTTCGACCTCAGCCTCGGGTGATTCACCTGCAGAACTTTCAGGAGAGACGATCGTGCTGCCAATCTGAGCGGCGACCGGAAGCGAAACTTGATAGACTTCTCCGGCAATGGCAGGACCGAGAGCAATTTTGAGATTTTGAAGCTGGCTGCCCTGCTGCTGAAGTCGCTCGATCGCTCTGGGCACAATTTGGGTGGCAGTCCCGCGCCATCCGGCATGAATCGCGGCAACCTGTCCAGTCTCAGCATCGGCAATTAACACCGGAGTACAGTCTGCCGTACAGACCCAAACCGCCTGATCGGCGTCATCACTGACAATGCCATCCGCTTCGGGAAACATGGCAGAATCAGATTCGGCAACGGTTTCTAAGGGCGCATCGTCTGAAAAGGTGCGATCGATCTCTGCCGCTGTCAGCACAGTATTGCTATGAACTTGCTTAACCCGGTAAACCTGGGCGGTCGGCTGTAAAACTTCTGCTAAATCTTCGGGGGCATGAACCCAAAACTGCTGTGTAAAGAAACCGTGCGACCAGTCCCTCAGCAGGCTACAGGTCAAATAAGGTAGGTCTTGCCAGGTTTGCCAGTGCCAGGTATGCATAGGAATTCCGGGGAAAAGGAGCTGGACAGCGAAACGCCTTGAGGCTAGCTTACGCCAAAATCACAAAAATTAATGGAGGACCATGACCCTCGATCGCGCCTTGCTAGAGGCAGAACTGCATCAAATCAACCTGCCCATACCCGGAGATCTACCCAATTTCGCACTGCACCTGTTCGACACCGTTGACTCCACAAATACGATCGCCTGGAACCTCCTGCAACAAACCCCTTCGCAGTCTGTCGCCGTGATCGCCCAATCCCAAACTGCCGGACGTGGACAGCGCGGACATCAGTGGCAGTCTAACCCCGGAGGCTTGTATCTCTCTCTGGGAATGAACCTGGATCTGCCTGCGGCAAATGCAGCTCTGCTGACCCTGACCAGTGCCTGGGGAATTGCGATCGGGCTACGACAACGACAAATTCCGGTACAGCTTAAGTGGCTCAACGATCTGGTCATCGAAGGACGCAAGCTCGGCGGCATCCTGACTGAAAGCCGAACTCAGCAGGGACGAATTCATCAGGCAGTAATTGGCATCGGCATCAACTGGAAAAATCCAGTGCCGCATCCTGGAATCTCGCTGCAAACGGTATTTCAGAAACAGAATGTCCCGCCTATCCCGCCGATCGACCGAATGGAGACCCTGGCAGCGATCGTGTTACAAAGCATCCCTGCCAGTCTCACCTATTGGCAACAGCGCGACATCAACGCTTTTCTGCCTGCCTACGAATCGCTGCTCATTAACGTCGGGCGATCGGTCAATTATCAAAACATGCCGGGTCAAGTGCTCGGAATCACACCAGCCGGAGAACTGCGGGTATTACTTCAGCCCAAAAGCGATTCTCCTGGGGGGCAACTGGGCAACAATCGAACGATCGAGGTTTGTTTAAAGCCAGGGGACATTACGTTGGGCTATGAGGTTCCGGTAGGAGAGTAGCGAAGGGAAGGGAAGTTTGGGAACAATTTCTATCGAAAGAGCGACGATCGCTTTCACATCAGTGAATGAGTTTTACGTGAATGTGTCTCATGAGTAGATTGGGCACACAGGCGACATTCTGAAACATCTGGATTATGATGTGTCGGGAGTGCTGCACGATTTTCCTTCACTCAGCAGGACAGTTTCAACGCCGTTTGCAGCAAGGGATATCTGGAATGACAAAAAATCACCACACCAGCCGTTTTTATCAGCGTTCGCTCTGGCTCAGCGGAGCAATTTGTCTGAGCAGTATAGGGTTACTTAGTCCTAACCTTGCCGTTGCTCAAACTGCGGCAGATCTTGCTGCACCGATTGAAGCTCCGCCTGCTCCTGCACCAGAGGTTTATGCAGCTCCTGAGGTTGTGCCTGTTGAGATGGCTCCTGAACCTGCTGCCCCCGTTGCGGCTCCTGAAGTTTCAAGTGGGCTTACCCAGACCGCTCCTGAGCCCGTCGAACCACTAATTTCTGACGGAGAAGCGATTGATTCAATCGGCTCTGCTTCTGCTGATTATCAGGTTCCAGTCCTGGTAACGCCCAACCTGGCAGACACTGCTGCCGCCGCTTTTAACCCGCAGGCAGACTATATCGATACGACCGCTTACAGTCTGGGGGCAACTCGCGCCGACCAGCCAGATGTAATTTTGTCTGAGCGATCGACCGGCTGCCAGGCATTGCTGCAACCCGGTCAGGCGGCTCCTGGAAGTATTTGTCCTCCGGCTCCGATTGCAAGTTCAGATGTCCGCTATGCTTCAAGTTCGTATGCTTCAAGTTCGAGTGGGTCAGTCAGCGGCGGCTGGAATTCGGTCAGTCTAGATTACAGTGCAGGCGGTCGCACTACGCCTTCAGGACGGGAATACTACAATCTGAACGTGCGTCCTACCATGCAGCTTCGGCTGGGCAATGTCAATCTACGTTTTCCCCTCTCGATCCCGGCGGTGATTACCTCTGCGTTTGGCTGGCGAGTTCACCCCGTTACCGGACAGAGCCGCCTCCACACAGGCACAGACCTCGGCGCACCCATGGGAACCCCTGTGCTGGCTGCGTTTTCGGGTCGGGTTGAAGCAGCAGACGAAATGGGCGGCTATGGTTTAGCAATTGTCCTTCAGCACGCCGAAGACACGCAAACGCTCTATGCTCACCTTTCCGAGATGTTTGTCAAACCCGGAGAAACTGTGCAGCAAGGACAGGTAATTGGGCGCGTGGGCAGCACCGGAATGTCTACCGGACCGCACCTGCACTTTGAATATCTGAAGCGAACTCCCGATGGCTGGAGAGCAATGGATGCAAGTTCTGCTGTGGAGTATTCCTTAGCTCAGTTTGTGAAATCGCTTCAGTTAGCTCAGGCAAACGGACGCGCTCGATCATCAGCCAACTAGCAAAGAATCAGGCAGTTTGAGCTTCAGCCCAATTCGTTGACAAAACTGCCTGGCGCAATCCTTCTACGACGCGATCGAGTCCTACCGCACGAGATGCCTTAAACAGGATTCGATCGCCCGGCTGAATCAGGGCTTTGAGGCGATCGATTACTGCTTCATCGCCATCAAACTGCTCTGTTGGTACGGGAAATGCCCCGGCTGCCAGAGCTTCGCTTTCTGCGAGGTCAGCCAGAATCAGCAGATGATCCAGTTCAAGCTGCCGCACTACGGTTCCAACCTGATGGTGAAATTCAGGCGATCGATCGCCCAGCTCCTTCATAGTGCCCAGAACAGCAATCCGTCGGCTTCCGGGCGTTTGCGCCAGCAGATGCAGTGCAGCAATCATTGACTCCAGCCCTGCATTATAGGTCTCGTCCAAAATCACAATATCCGGCGGCAAAGTAAGGCGACGTGCCCGTCCCTGCGGTAGTTCTACCGTAGTGCCCTGCTGAAGTGGCTCCCAGGAAAGGTTTAACGCTTTTGCAACTGCCAGAGCTGCCAGATAATTCATCGCGTTGTGCTGTCCCGGAAGCGGGAGCGGCAATGTCATTTCGTTAACTTGTAAAGTCGATGGGTCAATCATTTGCCCAAAAACATCGCCACCCGTCAGCCCATAGGAAATTGTCTTTCCTGCCCAGAGCCGATTTGCACCTGCGGGAACTGCAAAGCAACCGGCGGTTTGCATCAAGCGCGGATTGTCAAAGTTCAAAATTGCAACTCCGTCCGCAGCCATTTCTGCAAGAAGTTCACATTTTGCGTCGGCGATCGCCTGTTCTGAGCCGAGCCTGCCGATGTGCGCTGTTCCCACATTCGTAATGACTGCTACTGTAGGACGGGCAATTTGCGTCAGCAGGGCAATCTCTCCGGCTGCCCGCATTCCCATTTCAATTACTGCAAAATCATGAGCGGGGGTGAGTTCGAGCAGCGTCTTGGGGACACCAATTTCGTTGTTGTAGTTCGCCTGTGTTTTGAGCACCTTACCCTGAGTTGCCAAAACTGCCGTGATTAGCTCTTTGGTCGTTGTTTTGCCCACTGAACCCGTTACCGCAATTACGGGAACTGCAAACTGATTTCGCCACCAGTGAGCGATCGTCTGATAAGCCTGAAGCGCGTCCCTCACAACCAGTAGTGGCAAATCAGCATCGGCTGGAGGACAGTCCGTAACAGCAGCGATCGCCCCCTGCTGCTGAGCCACTCCTAAATAATCATTGCCGTCAAACCGATCACCCCGCAACGCGATAAACAGATCGCCAGACTGCAAGCTGCGGCTATCGGTACTGATCCGCATCGGACGCTGATGCTCAACTGCCTCTATCCGAATCGGAACTGCCTTCAACAGCGCGACCAACTCACCCAACGGCAAATGCTTAACCATGCTAAGCCTACTGAACACTGCTTCGATAAAGTAGCAGCAATCATAGTTCCCACCATCCAATTTGTCCAGTAGCCTATCCGTCGCAGTTTCCTACCCCCTTCACTCCTCACCTTCCTCTGCATCCCCCACCCTCTATACTTTTCCAAACAAACCAGGGTAAAATAACTGGTCTGGCATCTGATACGCCTTAACGCTGTTAGTTGCCGAAGCTATTCAGACTTTTTAAAATGTCTAGCAGCGATCGCAGCAGTCGTCGTTCGATTGGCACGGACTGATTTCACAGGTTTTATTCTGTCAGTCTTGATTGCTCCAGTCCTACTTGATCATGACTCGATCGCCCCAACCTTAATTCTCTTGATTGACCTCATTCACATCTTAGAAAAGGAGCAGCAAGCAATGACCCAAGTGGTCTTAGGAGAAAACGAAGGAATTGAATCAGCGCTGCGTCGGTTCAAGCGACAGGTTTCCAAGGCGGGCATTCTGGCAGATGTCAAGAGCCATCGTCATTTTGAGACTCCGCTCGAAAAGCGCAAGCGTAAAGCAGTCATGGCTCGTCGCAAGCGTCGCTTCCGCTAAAGTCTGCGGCTCTGAGATGTTATCGTGTTTGCCAAACTGGCTTGACAAAGCATCATTAATCATTCATCACTAATCATCATTGATGGTGAAACAGTAGACGGTGAGACAGTAATAGCAGGATGAGGGCACATCTGCTGTGCCCTTGTTTTGTATCTTGCGGGATGTACAAGTGGTTTGTGCGATCGATCGCTTCAGCACGACTCAATAGCAGGTCGTTTCATCGATCGCCGCGAGCTGCCTCACCTGCGAAACCAGGAAGAACTCTAGCTTGAGTCCTCCCAACTGCAACAAATCACCGTCCTGAAGCGAACAGCGTTCTGAGGGAACCAGTCGCCGATGATTAACCCGTGTACCGTTGCTGCTGCTTAAATCAGCAATATAGAACCCGTAGGTTGTCTGATACCCAATCACCGCATGGCAGCGAGAAACGAGCCGATTGACGATCGTAATCGCGCAGGCAGGACTACGACCCACAAGCCAGGTTGAAGGCTGGGGGGTGATTTCGGTGGCTTGAACGGTTGCTGCATTCGTCATCAGAAAGTGTGTATTGCCAACAGCAACTGCCTGGATATAGTAGGGCGTTCGCTGACAGCGATCAGAGGCAGCCAGAGCAGGCTGAATCAGCCGCGTCACCTCATCAAGATCATAGTTACAGTTCATCAGGAGTGCATCGAGCAAAAGCGGATGCTGCTGAAGAAAGTGAAGCGGGCTAGAAGAAGAAGCCGTAGAAGGGGGCAGGTTTGACATCATGCTCAAAATCTGTACAACCGTGGGTTAGAGCCATTGCTCCTGGCGCAGATCGCACATTCCTGATGGCAGCCGGTTTCAGTCTGCTTCCTGATTCACCCTGTTCTACTCAAGGGATAACAGAGAAACAGAGCTTGTCGTGGGTTCAAAGCAGCGTAGTGAACTATCCGGCTGATGCAAGCGGGACGTTCACGCAACCTAATTTCACGCAGCATTTAATAATGCGAAATTACAAGCTGTGGAATTACAACAACCTGACTGAGGTGCAGACTTAGACTGCAAATGAAGAAAAAATCTAGAAGTAGACCTGCACCCGAACAAACGAAGGCTGAACTTGCTTAATGACTGACTGGTTTAATGACGGGTTTACAGTACACCCTTGTTAGCTACCAAATCTTGGGAGAATTACGAGCAGGATAAACACGATAAAACCAAACACCGTCAGGACAAGTCCAGTTAAGATGCATCCTTAACCCTGACTTAACTGGATATTGACAAGATTAAATCTGATCGAATCAGTTTCGCAAGTTGCTCCCTACAAGAATTTACTGGGGCTTCACGCAGGGTTCACTAGGATTACAGAGGCTATAAATCCCTTGAAATAAACCTTTCAGAATTGTTTTGCCCAGCGGCATTCCCCGTCAATTCTTTGTGAAGCAATGGGTAGTCTAGCGGGTATGTTAGAAGAACAATTCGCCGGAGTTTAGACCAGCAGCGATACTCCGAAGTATCCGCACATCTATCCAACGTTTGAAATCATTACAACAGCCGTCGATCGGTTCCTTAAACCCATTAAACTGAGGATATCCGGGCGATCCCCACCCAACTGTCATCGTTACGAGTGGTTTTTTCCTATGAAGTCTTATCTTGCTGCGGCAGTGCAAATGAACAGTCAGCCAGACGTCGAAAAAAATCTGGCACAGGCAGAAGATTTAATCGATCTGGCAGTGCGGCAAGGCGCAGAACTGATTTGTTTGCCTGAAAATTTCTCGTTTTTGGGAGATGAGCAAGTCAAGATTGACCAGGCTGAGACGATCGCCCAGCGCAGCGAAAAATTCCTGAAAACGATGGCACAACGCTATCAAATCACACTCCTGGGAGGTGGCTTTCCGGTTCCCAGCGAAACAGGGAAGGTTTACAATACCGCTTTGCTGGTAGGTAGCAGTGGCGAAGAGCTGTCCCGCTACGAGAAGGTGCATCTGTTTGATGTCAACCTGCCCGACGGCAATACCTATCAGGAATCCAATACTGTGCTTGCCGGAATGCGACTGCCGCCCGTTTACCCTTCTAAGGAACTGGGGCATCTAGGACTGTCAGTTTGCTATGATGTCCGCTTTCCCGAACTGTATCGCCATCTTTCACAAATGGGAGCAGAGGTGCTGTTTGTTCCGGCAGCATTCACAGCTTACACCGGAAAAGACCACTGGCAAGTACTGCTTCAGGCAAGGGCGATCGAAAACACCTGCTATGTAATCGCGCCTGCTCAAACGGGCAAACACAATGCAATGCGGCAGTCCCACGGGCACGCTGTCATTATCGATCCTTGGGGCATCATTCTGTCTGATGCGGGCGATCAGCCGGGAATTGCCCTGGCGGTGATCGAGCCTACTCGCCTAGAACAGGTGCGGCGACAAATGCCTGCTCTCAATCATCGAGTGTTTGTGTAAAAAAGTCATTTGTCATCTGTGATCAGCTTACTCATGAAGGTAGGCGTAATTAACCGGAGGATATTTGGCGTTGCTGATTCGACGGATGAATTCTGTAAGGGTGGTTGCAAGCCGCCTCTAGCGCAGAACTCCCTATTCGAGAATCCTATTTCCATTTAGCAATGTTATTAGGTTTAGCAAAGCCGTAACGGATCAATTTCCAGAAGCTCTAATGAAGCTCCAATAATGATGCGTTACGCTGCGCCAATCCATTTCACGAAGATGATGTTTAATCCCACGGACCTACTTAGCTCATCGCTGGTTCAACCCTTTGCAGCTCATAGCGATGCGAAGTGCAGCTTTCACAGATGACTATCATCTGGCTCATCATTAGTCCCGAACAATTAGTTCCAAACCAGTTAGTCCCAAACAACCGGTGACCCTTCACAAATGACAGTTATTCATACAGCTATTCATATTTCTTGATATCCATCCCTCCGCTGTTTTGCATTATATGAAGAACCATGTACAGTAGACTGGATGAGTTCTGCCAACGGCATGGTTGATTACGCGGCTTGGGCGATTTCTGACCTTTCAAGGCTTTCGGTTCCCGTTCTGGCAACGGCAGCGGAAGCAGAAAATTCACCCCTGGTTTTAGCAGGCGTGTTGCTGAGCCTGGTTGTGATTTATTTTGCATCTAAGCTAATTGGCGAAGTTTGCGCCCGGCTCAATCTTCCTCCAGTTCTCGGAGAGCTGGTTGGTGGCGTGGTCGTTGGCATCTCAGCATTTAATTTGCTAGTCTTTCCGCAGGCAGGCGACCAAACTTGGAACTCGCTGCTGCTTGATTTTCTGCAAGCGACAGCCGGGCTAACCCCTGACCAAACGCCTGCTGTCGCCTCTGGAATTAGCGAAGTGATCTCGGTGCTGTCTGAGTTGGGGGTGATCATTTTGCTGTTTGAGATTGGGCTAGAATCCAATCTTAAAGAACTGATCAAAGTCGGTCCGCAGGCTGCCGCGGTTGCCGTCGTTGGGGTAGCGGTTCCGTTTGCGATCGGCACTGCCGGGTTGAGCCTACTCTTTGGGGTTCCTGCCGTTCCTGCTGTCTTTGCGGGGGCTGCGCTCACAGCAACCAGTATTGGCATTACTGCAAAAGTGCTTGCCGAAATCCAGCAGCTTAGTACCAGAGAAGGTCAGATTATTATTGGTGCAGCCGTGCTAGATGATGTGCTGGGCATTATTGTGCTGGCGGTAGTGGCAAGTCTGGCAAAAACGGGTGAAATCCAGATTGGCAATGTTATTTATCTCATCGTAGGAGCCTGCGTTTTTTTGGTTGGCGCGATTTTTCTCGGACGCTTGCTCAGCCCTTACTTTGTTGCGCTGACCAACAAGATCCAGACGCGAGGCAAGCTGATTCTGCCTGCGTTTGCCTTTGCCTTAGTGTTGGCTTATGTGGGCGCAGCGATTCAGCTAGAAGCAATTTTAGGATCTTTTGCCGCCGGACTAATTCTGGCAGAAACCGAGAAACAGCACGAGATTAACGAACAAGTAATTCCGATCGCCGATATCTTTGTGCCAATCTTTTTTGTTGTGGTGGGCGCAAGAACCGATGTTAGTGTGCTGAATCCCTTCGATCCGGGCAATCGAGAAGGGCTCATCATTGCCGCGTTTCTGGTTGTGGTTGCCATTATTGGCAAATTGGTGACGGGGCTGGCAGTATTCGGTCAACCGGGAATTAATCGGCTGGCGATCGGCATTGGGATGATTCCACGGGGGGAAGTGGGACTGGTGTTTGCTGGCGTAGGATCTGCTACGGGTGTTCTTTCAGAATCACTCAATGCTGCCATTATTGTAATGGTGATTCTCACGACCTTTGTAGCTCCGCCGCTGCTGCGATCCGCCTTTCAAATGCCATCTGCTGCTCCAGAGAGTGAAAAGGCAATCGCACAAGCAGCCAACCAAGAGTCAATTCAAGATCCTCGCTAGCGGTCAGCTCAAAACGCTATGGGTGGATAAGGTTACGTTTTGTCTCTATTCCATTGCTACGGATAGCGTCTATTATATAAACCGTCTTAACTTCCTCACACCGATCTGCTAACGCTGATGACCTTTAATCTCCTCTTGTTTCCGAGTCTCCTGGATGAAACTTTCGATTACAAACTCCGTTCAGACTAATCAGACTGAGCCAGTGCTTGCTCAGGGTTCCTCGATACCATTCCACCCTATGACATCTCTGCAATCCTCCGTCCAGCCTGTTCCTCACTCAAGCGATCGGCAACGTGCCCGGATAGGGGTCTTCGATAGCGGCGTAGGAGGTTTAACCGTTTTACGAGAGCTATATCGCCAGTTGCCCAACGAGTCAATCCTTTATTTTGGCGACACGGCTCGGCTACCCTATGGCACTCGCACTCAAGCTGAGATCCTGCAATTCGTCCGGGAGATCATGCTCTGGATGCAGCAGCAAGGCGTCAAGATGGTGATTATGGCTTGCAACACCAGTTCTGCTCTCGTGCTGGAGCAAGTGCAAGCTGAATTTAATATCCCGATTTTGGGTGTCATTTTGCCGGGAGCCAGAGCAGCTGTTCAGCGTGGGCGGCGGATTGGGGTGATCTCAACTCCGGCAACCGCAGCAAGTAATGCTTATCGACGGGCTATTCAGGAAATTAATCCCGATGTCGAAGTCTGGCAGCAGGGTTGTCCCGAATTTGTGCCGCTGATCGAGCAGAATCGGATTCATGACCCCTATACTCGTCAGGTTGCCAAGGCATACCTCGCGCCCCTGGTAGAGCAGCAGATCGATACGCTGGTGTATGGCTGCACCCATTACCCGCACCTTGCACCCGTGTTGAAATCGATCCTGCCCCGCTCGATTCAGCTCATTGATCCGGCAGCTCATTTGGTGAGAGCGGCGGCAAAAGAACTTGAAATGCTGGGTCTGCGAAGTACGCGCACGGCAATGCCCACTCAATTTTGTGTAAGCGGCTGTGCCGACAGCTTTGCTGCGCTCTCAGTTCAGTGGTTGGGCTGTATGCCGATCGTGCAGCACATTGACATTGCATCCCTGGCAAAGCAGCTCATGTCGCTTGAAATGGCAGATTAAGTAAAAGCCAGAAAGCACAGCCAGAAAGAGTTCAAGCTGACATCAGGGCCAGGGATAAAAAGGGTGGGGTATAAAAGTGATCTTAGCGGGAACGCTGAATCTATATCCCGCCTGCACCCATCCCTAGCTCTAGACAGTGATCTGCATTGACCTATGCACGCGATCGCTGTGCCAGCCGCAGCAGCAAATAGACTGCGAGTAGATACCCTGTCGCTAGAACCGGAATAATGATGGGGATAGAATCGTAATTCATAAGGCGGGTAATGTAAGAATTAAGAATGCAAAAATAAGCTGGAGTGCTACCACTCACAGGCGATCGCTGAGATAAACAGCCGATAGAATATACTGCTCATACAACTTGCACAAGCAGACTGAAACCAATAGGAACCCAGCGCTCAACTGACACTGAATCTAGCTCAATGCACTCTCTAAGCACGAGTCTCGGAGGGCATAGCCCATCTTTGGGAGAACCCAAATACTAAATTCAGCTAACAAAAACCCTGACCTTCCTGATCTCTAAAAGAAATCAGCAGGCAAGCTTTCAGAGGGTACATCAGCGAAGCGAAACAGAGCCAACCTTAGCAGTTGATTCGGCCGAACTATTGAATGAATTTTGAAATTCTTCTCTATCAGACTAACATAGGATTTCTGAGTTGAAAGCCTGGTTTCAAGGCTGATCTTTCACATTTTTATTAAGTTTTATAGAGAAAATCTGGCCGTAAATCTACGGGTAGCATTTCTCGTAATGTAGACTGAGTTTGTGGGAAAAAGCAGCTCGCGATCGTCCAGAAAAAGCGGCTAGAGACAAATCAATTCGTAACTCAATCAGCAACGCGAAGAGTGGCGCTTGATGAGCGACCATTGCCTCTAGAGCCTATAAGATACTTAGCCACATTAAATGGGCATCAATATCAGGGTTTTGTGCGGTAATCGTGATGTTCAGGGTTTCGTCAGTCACGGTCGATCGATAAGCCCCATAGCATTTCCAGTGACCAATGGAGAGTTGACCGACATTGCTTTCCAGAACCTGGTCTGCCAGAGCTACGGTAAAGCAGTGCCAATCGGACTGATAATTTTCCATACCTTTGGTCGATCGTTTAGTCACCCGTTCACTTAACCGAATGCTGCAAATCGTGGAGCAGACTAATCGTTCCCCCCAATGAATTCTTATCGCTCATCCAGCCAATTACTATTTTTTCTTATTCCATCAGGCGATAGGATCTTAAGGGTGACCGTAATCCTGCGGCAGAAACAGCAACTGTGAGCAGTATGTCTTGCTGCATCATGGCGGCCTGTTTGATGAATCGCGCGATCGATCGGCTGCACGACCCAAAGACGTTGAATCCAAAACGCCAGTCCTAATATCACCCTACTGTAGAACAGAGTCCACGGGTCACCGGACGATCGCACGTTTGGAAAACCCTTATGATTTGGCGAATGGCTTAGCCGATCGCTGGGCACGTTTTCCGGCAATGGTTTAAAGTTGAATGCCACATTGTTTAACCGCAGCATTGATCTTGTCGCTCAGCCTTAATGAGCGAATCACGACGAGCTGATATCTTTGTAAACGTCTCGCTTCCTGGTTTGAGAGGTATTTGAATTCATGGCTGCTGTAACCCAAGTGCCTGCTTTTTGTGACGGAATCCAATACTTCGGCGATTCGCTGCCGGGGTTTGACACCTATGGTAAAACGCCTGTCATTGCCGAGGGCAGTTTATCGATCGCTGATCCCACTGATCCGGCAGCAGTGTATCAGACGCTGCTCTATGCAGATGCTCTGCGCTATCTGACGCTGCAAGTTACGGGCAGCAAGGCATCGGGACATCCGGGCGGGTTTGCCAGCCAGGCAGAAGCTTATGCCGCGCTGGTGATGCTGGGACACAAGAATATCCTGACGGAAGTGGGGCATCATGCACCCGGATTTTACAGCGCGATGTTCCTCGATCGATCGCTGGAGGCAATGGGCATTGGCACGGTGCAGCAGTTGCGCGATCGGTTCCGCGAAAAGCATGGGCTATTAGGACACCTTTCCGGCTACATTCCAGGCATTCTAGCTCCAGCGGGTCCCCTCGGACAGGGACAGCACTTTGCCATGGCAGCCGCACTGCTCCACCGGAAGACGCTGTTTCCCTTTACGCTGGGCGATGGCGGGATGGGTGAGCCGTATCCGATGAGCAGCATAGCGCACTTCCACACCGCGTATCCGAGCGTAACCAACTTCCTGCCTGTGCTGGTGTGGAACGGCTATTCGCAGGAACATCACAGCATGGTGTCGCTACAAAGTAACGAAGGCATGATCGCCTACTGGCATGGAAATGGGTTTGAAGAAGTCGTTCTTGTAGACGCAAAAGATTTTGACGACCAAAACCAGTCTGGCACGTTTATAGACAGCACGGCTTTCTCGTGGGAGCAGCGGCTTGCTTTTGCCAAGTCTGTTTTGTATGGGGTGAACGAAGCGGCGCGATCGGCTCTAGGCGGAAAGCTCACCGTGTTTATCATCAAGCAGCTTAAAGGGGCAGGTGTTCATGCGCGAGGCGCAAAATCCCACAACCTTTATGCTCATCACACGCTCGACAACCCGGATATCGTGGCTGGGCTCAAAGCCCGTGCTCTGCCTGCTGCCGCCTGGGAACTGGTGAGAACCAACTGTGAGCGATCGGCGGGTGGACCTGCTAGCCAAGTGGCGGTGACAGAATCGGTTCTGCCCCTGCCCACTCTGGGGCAACTGCCGCTTGAAGAATACGAAGTCGGCGGCGAAAAGAAAGTGGCAACAACGACAATGGGTCGGCTTGTGGCAAAGGTCGGGGAGATCGATCGCCAGTATCTTGTCACCAACGCAGACGGCAACGAAGCTTCTGGAATTGCTAATATCAACCAGGCGTTGAAGATTATCCACCCAACGACTGACCCGCTCTATAATCAGCAGCCCGACGGTCAGGTCTACGAACCTCTGAGCGAAGATGCCTGTGCAGGATTGGCGGCAGCATTGGCACTGATGGGCGCACGAACGCTCTGGTGTTCCTACGAATCGTTTGCAATCAACGGCTTACCAATCTGGCAAACGGTAACTCAGGCAATGGCAGAACTGCGCCGCCCCACGCCGTCCACAATGACCCTCTTTACCGCAGGCGCACTAGAGCAGGGACGCAATGGCTGGACACACCAACGCCCCGAAATCGAGGCCTATTTTGCGGCAATGATGCGAAATGGTAATGTCTTCCCGTTGTTTCCGCCGGATGCCAACAGTATCCAGGTTTGCTACGACTGGGGCTTGACCACGCAAAATAAAGGGATTGTGATTACCGCTAGTAAGTCGCCGCTGCCGATTTACACCACGCTAGAGCAAACTCGTCAGGGCTTGCAGGAAGGCGCGATCGTCCTCCAAGAAAGCAGTGGATCTAAAACGATCGTCTTTGCCGTGATTGGCGACATGATTTTGCTGCCCGTCTTTGAAGCGGCGATTCAGCTTGAACAGCAGGGCTACGGAGTGCGAATCGTTTCCGTCGTCAGTCCACGTCGGCTTTATCGCCCCTCAGATGTGTCCTGGGAGACCTGCTCGGAGCCGGACGGTCAGTTTCTCGACGAGACTGGATTCGATCGCTTCTTTGGCGGCGATGTTCTTCTGGGTGTGACAGGCGGAGCCAGTGGAATGCTGGAACCTATGATGCTTCGTAGTACTGCTAAACGGGACACGATCGTTTGGAAGCGCGGCGAAACGACTGCAACTGCCAGCGAGCTGATGGCATTTAATGGCATCACTCCAGAAGGATTAGCGAAGCGAGCGATCGAGTTAGCGCAGTAAAAGAGCAGGTTAATAAGTGGGTAGGTAAGTAATGCCTACCCTAAAGGTTACCGGACGTTAGCTTGAGGACTGCTCAAATCTCTGCATCCATTCCCACCAGCGATTCAAAGGATAGTAAATTGCGGGTGCCCACAAACTGCTGAGAATGGCAGAGCTAAGCGCAATTCGCTGATGATAAGTCCAGATTTCGGACAGCGATCGATGGGGAAGATCCGACTGAGTAATACCTATCCAGGTAAATTGCAGAGCGGTAACGGTTTCAGCAACGACTGCCATACCAAAGACAATCAGGGCGATTGAAATAAACTCTTCCTGAACGTAGCGTTGCTTTTGCAGGCGGGCGGTCAGAAACCCGACGATCGCCAGACTCAACGCATGGGTTGGTTCTGGAGCAGTCATTGCATCTTGAAGCATTCCCAACAGCAGCCCCGCCAGTGCGCCTTGAAAAGCCGTTCGCTTTACGCTCCAGGCAACAACCCAGATCAGCAACCAGTTTGGACCCACCGACAGCAGTTCCATACCGGGCAGACGGGTGGGTAAAATCAGCAGACAAATCAGCACCGAAATTATCGTGATAGCCCAACTCAACCCCTGACGTGCGTAGGGATGCCATCGCAAAATATCAGGAGTCAAAAGCCTTGCCCCCCCGCCTCAGCATTCGCCAATTCTGCCTTAACGGATGCACGATCGCTTTCCCCCCTGCTTTGTAGCTCAGGCGGTGCATTGTTTGACTCTGACTTAGGATTGGGCGACAGCGTGACCCATTCCAAATGGCTTACAGGCGCAGACAGCGCGACAACCGCTTCTGGAGCAGGGCTTTTGTTGAGATTTACTGATTCAACTACCCCCAGCGGCAATCCGGGCGGAAAAAGCTGGCTGTAAGCAGACGTTGCCACTACATCGCCCGGACGCACATCGGGCACTTTGTCAAAAAATTCCATTACGACCCGGTTGGCAGACTGCCCGCGCACATAGCCCATACTGCGCGATCGGCTCACTACCACCCCCACCTGACTCGTTGGATCACTAATTAGCAGGACGCGGCTAGTATTGGGGGTCACCTGCACCACGCGCCCAATCACGCCACCCTCGCCCGAAACAACGGCACCCGCTGCTACCCCGTCACGACCGCCTCGTCCAACAATAATTTGCTGCCACCAATGGTCAGCACTGCGCCCAATGACCGGAGCAACAATTCCCGCACCATTGCGCTTTTGCACATAGCCCAGCAGCTCTTGCAACTGCTGATTTTGGCTCTGGAGTTCAATAATTTTTTGCTGTAGCTCCCTGGCGCGGGCATCTGCAATTGGATCCGCCGGAGCTGCCTGAGGAGCAAACGGTAACGACAGACCGCGATAAAGTTCAAATAGCAGTGAACCCTGGGTTTGACGAATTACCCAAACTCCCCCAACCGCCAGTAGCAGGATGCCTACTCTGACTCCGTTTTTGTCCCACCAGCGACGAATTGCGTACATTTAGAAATTGCGTGAACGACCGCTAAAGACGCGCTCTAGCTGCTTAAAGTTTTCCAAAACGCGCCCGGTTCCTAACACCACACAGCTCAGGGGATCTGCCGCAACGTGAACGACAATTCCCGTCTCGTGGCTGATCAGGGTATCGAGTCCACGCAGCAGTGCTCCACCGCCTGCCAACATAATGCCGCGATCGATAATGTCGGCTGCTAATTCGGGAGGGGTGCGCTCCAGCGTCCGCTTGACTGCCTCAATGATGACCGACAAAGGCTCAGCCATTGATTCGCGGATTTCTGGTCCCTTCACCGTCACTGTTCGGGGCAAGCCCGACAGCAAATGCAGACCGCGCACTTCCATCAAAGAATCATCATCGTCATCCATTGGGTAGGCAGAACCGATCATGATTTTAATTTCCTCGGCAGTCCGTTCCCCGATTACCAGGTTATGCACCTTTTTCATGTACTGGGTAATCGAGTCGCTGAGTTCATCTCCCGCCACCCGAACAGATTCGCTCAGCACCGTGCCCTGCAAGCTGAGCACCGCAACCTCGGTCGTACCGCCGCCAATGTCGATAATCATGTTTCCGGTCGGTTCTTGCACAGGCAGTCCTGCCCCAATCGCCGCCGCCACGGGTTCATCAATCAGATAAACGTCTCTTGCGCCAGCCTGGGAAGCCGCTTCCATGACTGCTCGTCGTTCAACGCCTGTCACGCCGCTGGGAATGCCAATCACAATGCGGGGCGAAACCAAGGTGCGACCTTCGTGAACCCGACGAATGAAGTGTTTGAGCATCAGCTCAGCCGTGTCAAAGTCGGCGATTACCCCATCGCGTAGCGGGCGGAGGGCAATCACGTTTCCAGGCGTACGTCCCAACATTTTCTTGGCATCTTCACCGACTGCCAGCGGCAGCTTTTGCTCCGAGTCGATCGCGACTACCGAAGGCTCTTGCAGAACAATGCCCTTACCAGAGACATAGACAAGCGTGTTGGCAGTACCGAGGTCGATACCCATATCACGCGAGAATGAGAAGCGATTGAAGAAACCCACTAATTCTCTAAGCTCCCAAGTTTAGTGCAGAGGCTTTGGTCTGGGTTGACGGTCTGACCAAATTACATGGAGGATTCTATTACGTTTTGATTACAGAGTCTAGTCAATCATCTTTGATGACGATCGCATTTCTAGCTCGTTCCCAAAAAGGTAGATTCTGCAAATGGTTCTGGAAGCGAGTTAGATCAGTACTCTTTAGACTAATACTCTAAGGATACGCGAGCGAGAAATTAATTTTAGATCGCTTTTGCGGGCGAACGATCGTCACTAATTATTATTGTTGAGATAAATACTGTTTGAGCGATGCCTGTATTACCTACCCCTACAGTGAAAGCTTGCTAAAAAGGCAGTTCAATCTTGTGTTCCTCCTACCGCTGCACTAGCCAAGCCCTGTTCCCAGGAGCTGTTTTTGATCTTGCCTATACCCGCCCCAAGGGAGTACAATTAGTACAGAGATACTAAAAGCCAAAGTCATACCGCCCTGAGCTGTGCCGTTTTGATTCATATTCATACTAAATTTGGTTCTAGCAAGTACCACTTTCAGTGAGTGCTTTTAGTCAGCACAGTCTGTAGTCGCTAGACTAGGTTGAATCCGTTGCTCAGAAGTTGGTCTAAAACTTGATTCGGTTCAAACCTGATCGATTGCGATCGACATGGGCAAAACCAGCACGAGACCAGCATAAGACCCGCACGACAACGGCTAGAAATACTGCTGAGAATATTGCTAAGAGTTAAAGAGAGGGCAAGATGAGCTTAAACACCGTAACGCTGGTAGGACGGGCAGGGCGCGACCCCGAAGTGAAGTACTTTGAGTCGGGCAGCGTTGTTTGTCGGTTCACGCTGGCAGTCAAACGACTGAGCCGCAATAGCGATGAGCCAGATTGGTTTGAGATTGAGATTTGGGGCAAGCCTGCTGAGACGGCTGCCAACTATGTTCGCAAAGGCAGCCTGATTGGTGTTTCTGGTTCACTAAAGTTTGACTACTGGCAAGACCGTAGCACTGGAGCCGATCGCTCGAAGCCCATCGTCCGCGTCGATCGGCTAGAGCTGCTTGGCTCTAAGCGGGAGAACGAAGCCGGAGAAGGAGGAAGCTACTCCGACGACGAATTCTAAATTTCCTTGAATTGATTAGATTGATTTGTCTAGGCGTCAGTATCCTCGACAAAGGAGGGTCTGCGATTGCCGGGAATTTGCCAATCCTCGTTTTCACCGCCAATGAGGAGTCGCTTAATCACGACATAATCTTTGCTGAGCTGCCCCAGCGCATTGATCAAAACGTCGAGCGCAAGGGCATCGCTTGTGCCGAGGTCAAACCAGCAACGTCCCCAGGTTCCCTCGTACTCGACTTCGCTCATGTTGTGCATAAGTGCCATAAAGCTTGTATCCGCAGCCTCTGGGTCATAGGTCAGATAGCTAATATCGCTGCCTGCCTCTTGTACCTGGAGGTTTTCGGCATTGAAGCCGCCCAACTTGCCCAGCAAAAACCAGGAGTTGAACACTTCCTCAACGTATTGCTGCTCCATTAGGGAAGGAACGGACTCAAACTCCAGCCAGAGCCAGAGATCAAAGAAATTGCATTCGCGGAATTCAACCTGCATAACGAAAAAAGTAGAAGGGTAGAAATATCGAGTTAAAAATGGCTTGATAAAGTTGCAGAGATCCTGCACTGCCCCCGCTGTTTTCCTGTCTGGGTTCCAACTTAGGGGAATTTTAAACTCTGAGCAGGCTTGGCTCCCTCCAGAATGAGAGGACTGGGCATCTCTTAAAAATTGTTGCAGCTTCTAACCCCTCAATCCCAGGAAACTTCTGATTCACTCAAAGTTCTTCGTTGGGGAATTTAGGGGGCGTAGCGGACTCTGTATCTCACTGATCTGCGATCGCAAAACATGGTCTAGGCGAGCGGTTCGACCGAGAATCATAACGGTTAAACATTCTCTGACATCGAGAACGAAACAGAAGAATGAACAGATTGACCCTCAGCCGCAACGCCGATCGCCTCTTTCAGTGAAGCAATGCCTTCAGTTTGCAGTTTTTCAGCCAGCCCTGTCAAAATTCGCTTTACCATCCACGGTCCCTCATACACCCAGCCTGTGTAAACCTGCACCAGACTCGCCCCTGCCGTAATTTTTTCCCAGGCATCCGCTGCACTGAACACGCCACCCACCCCGATAATAGGCAGGCTGCCCTGGGTTTGACGATAGATAAATCGGATGATTTCGGTCGATCGATCGCGCACAGGTTTACCGCTAATGCCGCCTGCCTCATCGGTTAGCAGTTTTCCGGTTGCGCTCAGGCGTTCGGTTTGAAGCTGATCCCGACGGATGGTGGTATTGGTGGCAATGATTCCCGCTAATTGATGCTGCTGTGCCAGAGCCAGCACGGACTCGATCGCTTCCCATTCCAGATCAGGCGCGATCTTGATCAGCAAAGGTTTTTGAGATTGGTTTTCAGCTTGCAGTGCAGACAGAATGGGCTCGAGCTGCTCCGTTGCCTGAAGCGATCGAAGTCCGGGGGTGTTAGGCGAAGAGACATTGATCACGAAATAGTCTCCCTGGTTTTGCAGGAGGCGAAAACTTGCCCCATAGTCAGCCGCCGCTTCTTCCAGTGGGGTCACTTGTGATTTACCCAGGTTGATCCCCAACGGGATCGAGGAGCACCGAGCCGCACTCTGTCTTGATTGCAGCCGTTCTGCTAGAGCCGCCGCCCCCTGATTGTTGAAGCCCATGCGGTTGAGAATTGCTTGATCGTGCGGTAGCCGAAACAGGCGCGGCTGCGAATTTCCCGGCTGAGGATGACCGGTGACGGTTCCCAGTTCCGCAAAGCCAAACCCCAGCTCTGACCAGATACCGGATGCAACTCCGTCTTTGTCGAAGCCTGCTGCTAGACCGATCGGGTTCGCAAAATTTAGCCCCCACAGCGTTTGTTGAAGCATTGCATTCTCAAAACAGCAGGTTTGGCGCAAAAAATGCCGCAGTCGAGGCTGGACAAAACCACGATCGCGATCGAGCCACTGCAATAAATCAATTGCCCGATGGTGAAGCTGCTCTGGATCGCCGATCATTCCTGAAAACAGGAGCGGTCGCAGCAAGGCTTGATAAAGGTCTGGATGAAAGTCTGAAGCGTTCAAGCGTGTATGTTGTGAGAGTGGGGAAATGAAACAGGTGTCTCTTTCTCCAGATTACTCGTCAACCTGACCATTGCACCGAATTCGATCGCCAGATTGCAAAGCCAATTTTTAGGGAACTCTAGCGATTGTGGGAAGTGTTCAATGGATTTGCCCATTGGTTATTCTACTTCCCGGTGGAATTTGTACTGAGCCAGGTTAATTATGCGCCGCCTGCATCGACCGGAGTTAGGAAGTAATGGGGTTGCCGAAAGAGCCATCAAGCTATGAAAAACAGCTCGTTGCCCTGGGACGAACGCTGCAAGCACTACGTGAGGAAAAAACGATCGATGGCTTGGTCAAAATTGGGTTGGACTACTTTCAGGCAGAGTTTGATTACGGTCTAGTCTGGATCGGGTTGTACGACCGGGCGGAGCAGCAGCTGATTGGAAAGGGAGGCAGCCTACCTAAAGGAGATTCATTGCTGCTAAAGCAGAAAGTGAGCCTGAATCCGGGCGACTTGCTCGAACAGGTCATTATGCAGCAGCGACCGATCGCCGTTCCCGATCTGCGAGAAGAATCCAGGGCAGGCGGGTGGCGTACCGTTGCTCAAAAAATGGGGATTCAAGGAACCGCAATTTTTCCAATTCGGCATCAGGGGCAATGTTTTGGTGTGGTGATGCTGGGGGCACTGCTGTGGGGCACATCTCCGCACATCGAAGAAAAAGCCCGCTTAAGCATGGTGCTCGGCGGATTCGCAGAAGCCCTGTTTCAAATTGAAACCGAGGCACAGCGGCAGCAAACCAAGCGCCCCGATGAACCGCTCTTGCTGCTGCTTTCAAAGCTGGGATTGCTGCCTACCCTGGCCAAGCGACTCGAGGCGATCGTGGCTGAAACCCATCGCTTTATCGTGCCCGATTCTCTCAAGGGTGGATCTGCTTCATACCGAACCAATATTTACTGGTACGAGCGGGAACACCGCTATTTCTGGCGACGCACAGGCAACCGGGCAATTTCTCCAGGCGAAGCCGAAACTAAAATTTTGGTGCAGGACATCGGCAGCCTCTACCAGACGCTCACTGCTGACCAGCTCGTATGTATTGGCGAGGCAAACAGTTCCTTTAAAGCTGATACAACCGGACGACTGATGCAGCAGCTCCAGACTCGATCGCTGATTGCGGCTCCAATCTTGTTTCAGGGAGAACTACGCGGTTTTCTGGCGATCGAAGGCACAGAGGCAAGAATCTGGTCCGAGGAAGACAAGAGCTTTATGCGGGGGGCGGCGCAGCTCATTGCCCTGACCGCTCCGCTTGAAGAAATGGAAGTCGCGATCCAGCAGGTGAAACAGGATCAAATATTGACGGCTGAAGTTTCCCGCGCCCTGTACAGCGAAGATGACTGGCGCAACAGTCTAAAACGCTGCGCTGAGCAGGTATGCCAACGGCTTAACGTAGAACGATTTTTGGTCTTGCTGTACAACGGGGATCAGGAGCAGTTTGACATTTGTTTTCAGCATCAGCCGAAAAACCGTCGTCCGCTGGTTGCTCCGCTGGTTCCACTAAATCCGGTTGATTGGCAAATGCTAGAACGCTCGACCGAAGCGATCGGCATTGAAAATTTGGAAGACGACCTGAAGCTGATGACCTGGCGAAAACCATTTCTCGATTTGGAGGTTCGATCGCTCCTGATCTGTAGTAGCGCGATCGGAAAGCCAATCGAAGGGCTATTAGTAGTGGCTCATGAAGCGCCCCGAAGCTGGAGCCGTGCCGATCGGGAATTGCTCCGCGTCGTCAGTCAGCAAATCGGGCTACTGCTACATCAGTTTCAGCTTCAGCATCAGACCGAGCAGCTTCAGAAAAACGTTCAGGTGGTGCAGTGGGGCTTGACCACTATGCAGCAGGCAACCGAACTGGACGTTCTAGAGCAGTCAGCGATGCAGAACATTGCTCAGTTGCTCCAGGCTCCGCTCACGGCACTCATTAGCTGGCAGCCCGGACGCACTGTCGCTCAGATCTCTACCGCAGTTGTTGCTAAGCCGGGGTTCAGAGTTGCTACCGAGCTGCTGATCCCCATCTATACCGATATGCTGGTTCAGACTGCCCTCCAGGCCGACGGGCTCCTGCCCCTGACGATCGAAGAAGTCACGCCCGAAACCCGCCATTGGCTCAACGGCCCAGAAATCGGTCAACTGCTGGTGCTGACGCTGCGAACGGCTCCTGATCACGAACCTACAGCGATCGTCTTGATTGGCAGAGAGAAAACTTCCCCTAATTTGGCAGGAAGCCAGCTGGCCGCCCTGGGAACCCTGATGACTCAGTTTGCCTGGTGTCGCCGTTACCTGATCCTGACCCAAACCCTGGTGAATCAGCGTCAGCGGCTTTCCCAAATTAACTGGTACAAAATGCGGCGGCTAGACGAGGTTTATCGCATCTTAAATATTGCCCTGCGGCGGCTCAACGAATTAGGCAACCAGAAGGATGCTACTGCCTCAATGCGATATCAGCAAACCTTGCGCCATCTTGGAAATACACTAACCTCGCTCACACCCGTTCTGAAACATGAACGCTGGCAGCTCCATCAAGAATATGAGTCGATCCCGCTGGCAAGCCTACTCAAACGATCGCTAGAGCGAGTTGATGTGATTATTAAACAGCGTCAGCTCTGGTCACAGGTTCACAACGAAGCGAGTTTGAGCATCGGCGGCGATATCCCAAAAATCGAGTTTGTGCTTTATGAAATGCTAAGTGCTGCCTGTCACCGATCGCCCCTGGGTGGACGGCTCGATATTTGGTGTCGTCAGGTGGAAGATCGCTGGCTCGAACTGTCGATTACCGATCATGGCGTGGTCGAACAGCGATTGCTCCAAGAACTCGATGCAGGCAGAATGGCAGATTTGCTAGCTCCCTCGACACTCGATCAGCCACCCGGACTACACCTCTACGTTTGCCAGACTTTAATGCAGCAGCTCGGTGGCGAGTGTAAGCTGTATCGCCTGGAAGACGATCGAATTCTCAGCCGCCTGATGATTCCCGTTGCCGCTGGCATTTCTACAACCCAGATTAACCGGGGCGACGGAATGAGCACATTTTTCTGAGCAGTCATCCCGCTCCAGGCCGGTCTACTCAATACGCTCCTTCTTTCTTAAAGACGGCCTGGATGGTTTTGAAGATCAGCTTAACATCATAGAGGAAAGACCATTTTTGCTGATAGGCAATGTCCATCTCCACAATTTCTTCAAAGTTTTCGACCTGAGAGCGACCGTTTGCCTGCCACTCGCCCGTAATTCCC
This sequence comes from Leptolyngbya sp. FACHB-711, assembly GCF_014695615.1. Classification (NCBI taxonomy): domain Bacteria; kingdom Bacillati; phylum Cyanobacteriota; class Cyanophyceae; order Leptolyngbyales; family Leptolyngbyaceae; genus Leptolyngbya; species Leptolyngbya sp. FACHB-711. The sequence continues at coordinate 6,820 of NZ_JACJOR010000085.1, read as the reverse complement.
GGCTTCACCAGCAATCGCTGAAAGTGGTGTGGTTCATACTTCATCACCTCGTCAACGGTAGGGGGTCGAGTTCCAACGAGGCTCATCTCGCCCTTCAGTACGTTCCAGAACTGAGGAAATTCGTCCAGACTAGTGCGCCGAATAAATCGCCCAACTCGCGTAACGCGGGGATCATTGCGGTTTTTAAAGATATTGCCTTTGGCTTCGTTGTTGACCAAATGCTTCAGGCGATCGGCTCCCACCACCATTGAGCGGAATTTCCAGATCCGAAACGGACGACCGTGTAGCCCACAACGCACCTGGCTATAAAAGATTGGGCCAGGGCTATCAATCTGCATTGCCACGACCAGCGGGATGAGAACAGCCCCGGTAATTCCTAATCCCACCAGCGCACCCAGAATGTCCAGACAACGCTTTGCAATGCTATCCACGGAGGGATGAACCCCTTGCGGATTCAGCAAATCGCAGGCATCAGCAAGCATTAACTGCTCGTGGGAAAGATCTTTGAAAGCGTCAGATAAAACCATGACTGTTCGTTTGTACGTCTTGCAGTGAACGACTGCGAACTAGTTAATAATACTGAGAAATATACAAGGAGAAGAACGGGACTAACCAGTGATTTCACTGGAAGTTCTCTGAAACTTTGGAGATTGGACTTGAATTTGAAGTTCTGGTTTAGAGCGGAGGCAATCGAGTGACACCCAGGCAATAGGGTAACTGTGTTCGATTTAATGCCAGCCGCTTTGTAACTTTGTCATCTAATGTCGTCTAACCTTGGGCATAACCAGTTCTGCCTCTGTTCTGCGATCGGCTTTACCCATAGCGATTTGCCCAGCCTAGCTCCGATTTAGCTCATTTAACCGATGTTTTCGATGTCTTCGTTGTTCCAGTTCTTTTATTCCAGTTCCTTTGGCTCCTTATCTTGGCTTTTTGCCTGAAATAGTCAAGTATTGCTGTCCCATTGTCTAAGATTTCAGTAGCAAGCATCACCTGCCAAGAGACAGTTTTACAGAAATTCTATTGTGAGCTACTTTAGATAGGGCTTTTATTAAGTTAGGTATAAATTTAACTAAGTATAAATTTAGCAAGCGTAGCTATCAATAAAGTTAGTTTGTTTTAGTGAAATTAGCTGAAATAACGTAATCTATGAATGAATAAATCGTCTCATCAGCCTCAACATTGATTGATGCCGACTTTACTCGAATACAAAAATAATTTTCAAACTATCTCTTTTGAAGTAGAAACAGCTCCTAAATTTTTCCAGAGAAACTTCCCTAGAGAGCCACTGATAGAATCGGCAATGCTAGCGGATCAATAAACTTTGCTTCGTCATTCTCTTCAGTGATGTCTTCTGGAAAGTTCTGCATTAAACCCCAGCGCAGTAAACGCTAAGCAAGACTGCTGCTGCATAAGATTGTCTCTGGTCATATTTCTAGTTAATCTCCTTGCTGGGTGCTGTCAATTCTGGCGGCAGCAAAAGTGGCGGGTTCTTAACGTAGGACTTCTGCAAAAAGCGATCGCCCCACAGAGCAGTCAGGCAAGTTGAATTCGGCCAGTTTTAATAACTTATTTTTACAGCTTTATTTCGTGGATCAAACAACTTTTATGATTAAAGCAAATGTTAATTTTGTCTTATTTTGTTTGCTATTAACTTACTCAAAATACTCCAATGAAAAACCAAATTATTGATAAAAAATTAAATAATATTTCTGACCGCGATTCAAATCTTGTCAATCGGATTGCCTCCTACGAATTACTAGAAAATGACATGTTGTTTAAGTTTATTTATGATCCCAGGCTAGTCTTTCTCGTAGACAATGATGTTTTTAATCAAGCAGAGAATCGCGCAGAGCGTAGTTCTTCTTGGAAGGGCAGTGAGCGCAAAGATGTTTTAATTAGCGGTGAAGGAGATAATCACCTGAATGGTGATCCCAGCCAAAATTTTCTGATCGGTGGTGAGGGAAACGATCGGTTGAGTGGTGGCGACGGTCATGATTTTCTGCTGGGCGAAAATGGCAATGATGTCCTTGGGGATTATATGGAAGCGAGCATCGGCATCCTTGGGCAGGACGCAGGCGACGATTTCATGGATGGGGAAATGGCAACAATCGTCTGAGCGGAGGCAACGGTACAGATTGGCTCTTTGGCGGGCAGGGTAACGATGTGCTGGGCTGGTACTACCAAATACAGCCCCTATCGAGTTGGGTTGGATGCAGGCGATGATTTTTATTTTGGCGGCAGCGGCAACGACCAACTGCTCGACAGCGAGGGCAATGATGAACTGCGAGGCGGCAACGGCGATGATTTTGTTGGCAATTTATTTCAATTGCGGATGAGCTTTGAGGCGATCGGCAATGGCCGCATGTATGGTAATGCTGGGAATGATCAAATCTTTGGCGGACCCGGAGACGACTTGCTTTCGGGTGGGACAGGTGATGATCGGATCGGCATTCGCGAAATTATGCCTCCTTACTTCAGTGTCGAAGCAGGCAACGATGAAATTACTGCCGGAGCAGGCAACGATGTTGTGCAGGGGGGTACGGGAGACGACCGCATTCAAGGCGACGCCGGAAACGACCAGCTTTATAGCAGCGATATGCTGACGGGAGGCAATCCCGATTGTCCTTTTCCAGGAATGGAGGAAGTCGATGAACTGATCGGAGATCAAAGCCCCAACTTCAGTCCTTTGATCAACCAGAGAGCCGATCGCTTCGTTCTAGGCAATTCCAACCAAGTGTTTTATAACGATCGACAGGCAAACAGTGACGGAATCGCGGACTATGCCCTGATTAGAGACTTCAGCTTCGCCCAAAATGATGTCATCCAGCTTAAAGGCAGGGCAGCAGACTATTCGACCCCACCCCAATCGCTTTAGGAAGGGCAATTTTTCTAACCGCAGGGCAAATCCAGCCTGGGCTTATCGCGATCGTGCAGGGGGACAACATTACCAGATTCGAACGAGGATTTGTGTTTGTTTAGAGAATAGGGCAAGGCAGCAGCAGGCGTCGCAGATCTGAGTTAAGCTTTGCCTGTTTGTTGATATCGCCTTGTTGAACGTATCTGTCCCATGCACCATTTCCCTGCTTTCACCCGATTACGATTCCCCTATCGGAAAGGGAGCCGCTTCGCCTCGCGCCAATTGCCTTTGTTCCTGATCGCCTGCCTTACCGGAGTCGGACTCCAGCCCTTCGGCGGAATCGCTGCTCAGGCGCAGAGCGATCCCTACTGTCAGCTCACCCCAACGGAGATTGGCGAAACCACGCAGCTTCATCAAGCAGGACTGCGGGGCGACAAAGCCGCAGAGCAAGCCTACCAGAATCGGATTCAGCAGCACGCGGAGCAGCTCATTCGCTGTCGCAGTCAAAGCTGGCTCAAAACTCAGGCAATCTGGCTGCGGCTCTATCCCTGTGATGCGATGAACGGCGTTCTGGAGGAAGTGCTCGACCGCATTGTCGCTCGCGGCTACAACAAGGTTTACGTCGAGGTGTTTTATGACGGTCAGGTGCTGCTGCCTGCGGCACAGAATCGTACAGTTTGGAATTCGGTGATTCGCACCCCCGGCTATGAAAATCGAGATTTGCTAGCAGAGGCGATCGTCAAAGGGCGGCAGCGCGGGCTAAAAGTGTATGCCTGGATGTTTACACTCAATTTCGGCTATCGATACACGCAGCGTCCTCAGGCACAGCAGGTTCTTGCCCTCAACGGGCGTGGTGAAACGAGCATTATGCAGCGAGCTGCCAATGCGATCGGGTCATCCAGCTCCAACGAAGCCTTTATCGATCCCTACAGTCCAGAGGCAAAGCAAGAATACGCCGCTTTGCTTCAAGCAGTGCTGCAACGTCGTCCCGATGGGGTGCTGTTTGACTATGTTCGTTACCCCAGAGGATCGGGTGCTGCCTCGGTGGCGAGTCGCGTTCAGGATTTGTGGATTTATGGACCCGCTGCCCAAACTGCTCTTCTGCAACGTGCCCAGAACCGAAAAGGGCAGGAATTGATTCGTCGCTTTCTAGCGCAAGGTTCTGTTACCACAGGCGATTTGAATGCAGTCAATTCCCTTTATCCCCAGGAACCGATTCCCCTCTGGCAGGGTCGCACTTCGGCTCAGGCAACACCGATCGCCAGTCTACAGTCTGAGCTTTGGCGGCTGAGTGTTGCCCATGCGATGCAGGGTGTGCTGGACTTCTTGACGGCGGCAATTCAGCCTGTGCAGCAGCGGCAAATCCCCGCCGGAGCTGTTTTCTTCCCGGACGGCAATCAAACGGTGGGCACACAGGGCTACGACTCGCGCCTGCAACCCTGGGATCGCTTTCCCAATTCGATCGAATGGCACCCCATGTCCTACGCAACCTGCGGCACAGTGGACTGTATCGTGCAGCAAGTTCAGCGGGTGCTGTCATCCGCCCCATCGGAAGCCAGAATTCAGCCTGCACTGGCGGGAACCTGGGGACAGTCGATTAACGGTCGTCCTTCTTTAGAAGCGCAAATGCAGGCAATCCGTGCTGCCACACCCCAAATTAACGAAATCAGCCATTTTGCTTTTTCCTGGCAGGAACCCCAGTACGATCGCGATCGAAAATTTTGTCAGTTGCGCTAATCTAATCCCCAATCGCCTGGTGACTCTAAGCTGCTTCCGGGAACGTTAAAGGATGCTTATCCATCCACCAAACCCCCTATGAAAGCTGCTTTATCCCCTTTATCTCCTCCTGCCTATGCTGCGCTGATCTTGAAACTGGTGGGAGGACTAATGGTGATTGGGTCGATCGTTGATTGCCTGATCCTGGTCGTTCCGCCCAATTTTCTCGATCAGGTGTGGCTGACAATGCTGATTCGAGACTGGGTTTTGCGCGGCACAATTCCACTTATAGGATTTGCCCTGCTGCTGCTCGGCGCGTGGATTGATGTTTCGGCGGGCGGTATGCCTTCCGGTCGTCCTGCTGGCAAAAAAAAGAAGCCTGCCAAGCCGCGATGGTTCTCTGGGGTCGTTTTTCTTTCCTGCTGCTATAGTGTGCTGTTTGCGCTACTGGCTCCTCTCTATTTCAACAGCAGTCGAATTGCCAGTGCTGCCACTACCCGCCAGCTTAACGAACAGGCAAAACAGGCAGAACAGGAGTTGAGCGATCGCCTGAGCGAAAGACGAGAGCAGATTAATCTTTTGCTGTCTGACGCTGCTCGACGGCGGGAAATTCAGGCACAGCTTGAAGATACCGATAACGCAGATAACCCCTTACAGAGCCAGTTGTTGCCAGGACAGCAAACCGAACTCCAGCAGCTCCTCGAGCTTACCGAGCGCGTGCAGGACAAGCCCCAATTGCTAGAGCAAGAGCTAGCCAAGGCAAAACAGACCGGAATTGAACAAATCAAAACCCAGCAGCAGCAGGAGCGCGATCGCATCACAACAGAAACCCGCAAGCTGCGAATTCATACGATTTTGACTGCACTGACGCTGGCAAGCGGCTATGGGGTCATTGCTTGGACGGGTATGGGCGCGCCTCAGAAGAATCAGAAGAAGCGGCAGGCAAGATCGCGAGTGCAGCCCAAGCCTAAACCAGGAAGTTGAGCAGGCTACTCAGCAACCTCGCTAATTCGGCGCAGTTTGATCACATCGCTCATTTTGCGAATTTGGGTGAAGGTTCGCTCTAGCTGCGAGTGATCCACAATATCAATTCCCAGATTAATCTTCGCAGTTTGTCCGGGAATCGTTTTCACCTGGGCACTGCGAACGTTGATGCGGTAGTCGCTGAGGCGGGAGAGAATGTCCTTCAGCACACCCACGCGATCGATCACGTCAATCTCAATCTCGACCGGATAAGTTTGCGGACGGGCATGGTGATCGTCTATTGGGTTCCAGCTTACCGGAATCAAGCGATCGCCCGGAACCGATTCGGTATTGCTACAGCCCTGACGGTGAATCGAAATGCCGCGACTGCCCAGTGTCACCACACCGATAATGGGTTCGCCCGGAACGGGGTTACAGCACTTAGCAAGCGAGTGCAGCAATCCTTCGACTCCAGCGATCGGCGATTCTTTGCCACGTGGCTGAGCAGGGGCACTGGTTGAATTGGACGGCAGCAGCAGGGTTTTGACTTCTTCGGTGGGGGCAGCGGGGGCGATCGGCTGGGTGGCTTTGATTGCCTCACGCAAACGGTTCAGAACTAGATTCAGCGTGACTTCTCCGTAGCCTAGAGCCGCTAGCAAATCTTCTGCGGATTGGTAATTACAGCGTTCTGCTGCTGCTTGCATCGGGCTGGACTTGAGCAGAGCTTCAAAGCCGCGCTTGCCCATTTCTTTCTCCAGCATTTCGCGTCCGCGCTGAAGGTTTTCGTCGCGGTGCGATCGCTTATACCACTGAAGAATGCGGTTACGTGCCCCCGGCGTGACGACAAAGTTGAGCCAGTCGAGGCTGGGGTGGGAGTTTTTCTGGGTGATGATCTCTACGATGTCGCCGTTTTTCAGAACAGTATCCAGCGTTACCATTCGCTCGTTCACCTTTGCCCCCGCACAGTGATTGCCCACTTCGGTATGAATTCGGTAGGCAAAATCCACAGGCGTTGCGCCCTGCCCCAGCGCGACCACGTCTCCGCTCGGCGTAAACACATAAACATCGTCCGCAAACAAATTATCTTTGACGCTTTCCAGGTATTCCTGGGCATCTTTTAGATCGTTTTGCCAGTCGAGCAACTGCCGCAGCCAGGTGAATTTCTCGTCGTCAGTTGAAAGGCGCGTGTGGCTATTGCCAGATTCCTTGTATTTCCAGTGGGCGGCAATTCCGTACTCGGCAACGTGATGCATTTCCAGCGTGCGAATCTGAACTTCGATCGGT
>NZ_JACJOR010000084.1:0-10841 GCF_014695615.1 Leptolyngbya sp. FACHB-711 | reverse complement strand
CTCTGTGGCAATGATATCACTCAGACTTTCAGATTGTGTCAGCTAAATTCAAGACACGATGACTTTAAATTTTTAGTAAAAGTGAGCGATCAACAACATGATGAGCAGAACAATGAACAGCGGAATTTAGCACACTAAATTAGTCAGTCTGATAAGCATTACTTAAGCCTTACTGCATTAAATATCTAAGAATATCTAATCAATCGATGCAGCTTTTTTGGTGAACTCAAGATCGCAGCTTCAATTCATTGTGTCTTGGCTATCTCTACCCGTTTGGATAGGCAGGACGCTTACTCGATCGCTGATAGCCCCGACCTTTCACCCCTGCACCCCTAAATCTGCACTTGACCAACTTAAAGAAACGCGATAAATAAATCGAAGCAGAATCTTAACCTACACGACGCTTTTGCTTTTCTTTCTGTTTTTCTCGTTTAGCAGCTACTTTCGCTGTTTTTTCTGCCTCGATCGCCGCCAGTCTCACTTTTTCTTTTTCTTCGGCAATTTTATCTAAATAGTAGTGATAGTCACCTGGATAGAGGCGCAATTCTCCGTCGCGAATCTCAACAATTTTGGTCGCAACCTGTGAGATGAAATATCGATCGTGGGAGACGACGATCGCCGTTCCATCGTAATGCTGGAGTGCTTCTTCCAGCGTTTCTTTTGCAGGAATATCGAGGTGGTTTGTTGGCTCGTCTAGAATGAGTAGATTCGCTGGACGCAGCAGCATTTTTGCAAGGGCAAGTCGAGCTTTTTCTCCGCCGCTCAGAGCCGCCACTGGCTTAAAAACCGTATCTTCGCTAAAGAGAAATCGTCCTAACAAAGTCCGAACTTCTTCGTTTTTCCAATCTGGAACCTCGTCGTGAATAGTATCCATTACGGTCTTTTCCAGATCCAGTGCTTCCGCTTGATTTTGCTCGAAATAGCTAGGGATCACTTGATGCGCACCTAGACTGACCGTTCCTTCGAGCGGTGCTTCGCTTCCAGTAATCAGACGCAACAGGGTCGATTTACCCGATCCGTTTGGGCCCAGAATTGCAATGCGATCGCCCCGCTCAAGCAGCAGGTTTGCCCCCAGAAATAAAATATTGTCCTCATAAATATGAGTGAGGTTCCTGATGATGACCACTTCGCGTCCGCTGCGGGGTGCAGGCGGAAACCGGAAGTGCAAGGTTTTTACAGATCCGACCGGAGCGTCAATTCGCTCAATTTTTTCAAGCTGTTTTTCTCGGCTCTTTGCCTGAGTGCTGCGGGTCGCGCTGGCTCGGAAGCGATCGACAAATGCCTGCTGTTTCTCAATTTCCTTTTGCTGCCGCTCAAATGCGCTGAACTGGGCGTTTTGAATTTCTTCTTTTTGCTGAAGGTAACTGCTGTAATTGCCGAGATAGCTTGTGGAGACGCCTCGCTCGGTTTCGACAATCTGATTACACAGGCGATCGAGGAATTCCCGGTCGTGCGACACGATCACCATTGGCGTTTCCAACCCTTTCAGGTAAGTTTCTAGCCATTCGATCGTTTCCAAATCCAGGTGGTTAGTCGGCTCGTCCAGCAGCAGCACATCGGGAGACTGAAGCAGAATTTTGCCCAAGCTCATTCGCATCTGCCAACCGCCGCTAAAATCGCCCACGAGCCGATCGCTGTCCTGCAGCTGAAAGTCAAGCTCCGGCAGAATCTTCTCGATTTGGGCTTCTAGACCGTAGCCGCCGAGTGCCTCAAACTGTCGCTGAAATTTGTCGAGCTTGTGGATCAGGCGATCAAGTTCTGTGGGACTGGCAGACTGCATCTCGTGCTGGACGGCTTGCAGTGCCTCGTGGGCGTCATTGGCTTCTCGAAATGCCCGCCACATTTCATCTCGGACGGTGCGGTCTACCTGTACATCAAATTCCTGCGTCAGGTAAGCAATCTTCAAGCTGGATGGACGAATGATTTCTCCGGAAGTCGGTTCGATTTCCCCGGCAATAATTTTGAGCTGGGTTGATTTTCCTGCCCCATTCACGCCCACCAGACCGATGCGATCGCCCGGTTTTACTTCCCAGTTCACGTCCTTTAGCACTTCGCCGGTCGGATAAATTTTGGAGATGTGTTCCAGACGCAGCATTGCAGGACTCCACTCGAAATGAGGAAAACGCCACATCAAATGTAACAGAAATGTTATCGCTTCAGTGACGTAAGCAATACTTGCTAGCTTGGGCTCGAAGCAGACGCAAACTTACCTGCTTAAGATATTTGAACAAGGAGGATGCTTGAACAAGCGAGCGGGCAAATGGGCAGGTGGGGCATAGCCGCGGGCAGTGCGTTGGATGTTTCGTCTCTGCAGGGTCTTGGTGGGCGTGGGTAGGGAGGCTCTCACCACTGAGCAGCACCCTTGTAAATCTTGAGATTCAAGAGATTAAAAGATTAAAGCGTTTGTTTGACCGCAACAGGCAGCTCAAACTGCTGCTCGATCGTCAACTTCCGCTCTGTCATGCCTTGCTCAAACAAATGGGTCGGCAATGCTTCTTCCACCGTCCAGACTCCTGGCTTTTGCAGCGCACCCGATAGCAACACCTGAGCAATACTCCCTGTGCCGCAGCCGGAAGCGTATGCAGTGTTTTCGTGGGCAAAGGTTGAAACGTACTGGGTGGGCTGCCCGTTGCGCTTTCCACGCACTTCTGCCCGCATTGCCACGCCAATACCGCTCCAGCGATCGGTCACGCTAGTCATGGTGTAGCTAGTTTTCGACAAAAATTCGATCATCCATGGTTGCCGCATCAGTTGGCGCGGAAACAGGTGAGCTGCCATCCAAGTGAGGCGATTGTAATAGTCGGGCACAGAGCCAAATTTGGTGATCACCGTTTTAACGGGAAATGCCTTGCACAGGGTAAACGCTTCTGGCATATCAAACCAGTACACGCCCGATCGCCCGTAACCGGGAAACTCAGTCATCTCGCGTCCAGTGTAGGGCTTAATTTCCTGCCATCTGCCGTCTACCCAAACCTGAAATGGATTTTGCAATCCGAGGAAAGTTGTCCGCATCACAGTGACGCCTGCGCCGCCCGACCCGGAGACTACATAACTAAGGTGAATCACTTCCGGTTCGTCAAGCTGTTCGACGCCCTGCCGCACCATACTGTTCGAGATACCGGGAAACACGCCAGAGTTAATCACGGCGGTTGTGCCTGCCTGCTGTGCTGCCTCACAGAGACTCAACGCATTTTTGGTAAACGATCGATCGTCGCTCACATCAAGGTAGTTCACGCCTTCGCTGATGCAGGTTTTAAGCGTAATCGCATCCCGGTAACGAAAGGGTCCTGCACAGTGAATCACCAGATCTTTGTCTGCCACCGCCGATCGCAATCGCTCTGCGTCCGAAAGGTCAAGTTCGAGAAACCGCACCCGCTCACCGAGTTTATCGCTCACATGCCCCGTATCAGCCGTGCGTCCTGTAATCGTGACTTCTGCATCGGTGTAGGTCAGCAGATCTGCGGCAACGCTGCTACCAATCCGTCCTCGTCCGCCTACGATTAAAACTTGTTTTGTCATCTTGCGTTGATGTATCAAGTTGTTAAGACAGCGTGTTCTGCTGCGTCGCTATTCTAACTTAGGCAAGAGGTTGACCTGAGCGAAGCGTGAAGATTTGATACAGTCAATCAAAGCGTTTCATCAGCTGAAAAACGATCGCAAAGTTAAGTTTGAAAAATTAAGCTTGGATCTATTTTCCAATCATAAAAGGGTGGCAAGTAGAAAACTAAAGTAAAAAAGGGCGATCGAAATAAAACGCTTCCTAGCAGATGACAAAAGCGGCTGCTTAAAGCGGCGATCGCTTTAACTATGATATTTAAATATCTTAGATTAGCTATCTCAAGCAAATTATCTGAAAGAAATCATTTCAAATAAGTTACCTCAAATATACTAAAGTTGGCTAGCCGTCCAAGCAATTCCTGCACGAAATTACTCGAATGGGCTAACCAACTGAATTTATGTCAACGGTTTTATTTAACCGTATTGAACCGCTTGGGGAATAACAGATTTATTGCAGGTGAAGCAGGTCGCGCACGACGCTGTAACCACCCAGATCCCAAAGCAGGTATGCTACGAAGCCAATCATTGCCAGACGACCGTTCCACAGTTCTGCTTGGGGATTCCAGCCGAACAGGAAGGCATTACGGTCTTTACCGTTATAAGCACTAGCGACGGGGGGTAGATCGGTTGCGTTACGAGTTTCCATTGGTTAGACTCCTAAGTTGCTGACAAACGTTACGTTATGTTTCATACCTTAGCTTTCGCAGCAACTTGTGCTATCCCTCGGAGGTTATAGATCGACGATCGAGTTTTTAGAGCATGATTCGCCTCAATTAACCTCATTGTTAACTGAAATTGACTATCAACCAGAAATTGATGTGGTATTTCTATCTATTTACAGGTGATAAATCCCTTAATTTCATTATGTATGTTGCACCTTAACTGATTCAAAACCAATTCAAAATCGATTCAAAACTGATCCAGTCCTGCTTATAAGGTCGATCAGTCTTCTGAGAGATGAATTTCCTCGATCGCCTGTGTCACTTTCAGGAAAGAGTTGTGCCAAAGCAATTTAAGAGGAGAACAAAAGATTATGGCGACGACATTAGATGACGCAAAGCGGCAAGCGATTGGCATGAAGCTGTCAGAAATGGCAGAGATGCAAAAGTTTTTGATGGAAAGCGAGCAGCAGTTCATCTCTCAGATTGCTGATGATGACATTCGCGATCGTCTGCGGAGTATGCTTCAGGATGATCAGAAGAACCTAGGCATTATTGAAACTGTTATTGTTCAGTATGGTGTGAAAGCTGACCCCAAACCATCTTCATTCCAGATGATTGAAATGGGTCGTCAGATCAACAACAGTTCTGACTTCTCTGTGCTGGAGAAGCTATCTCATCACGAACTGATGAAGCATGCTGTCACTATGATGGGTCTGCTGGTTCACAAGTGTGCCCAAGTTGTGGGTGCAGACGTAGAAGCTGCAATCACTCCGCTCAACACCGTCAACTTTGAAAACCGCGCTCACCAGGAACAGCTCAAGGGCGTTCTGGAGAAAGTTGGCGTTCGTGAACTGACGGGCAAAGAAGCTGACCAAGGTCTGTGGGGACGGGTTCAGGATGCTGTTGCTGCGCTGTCTGGTGTTGCAGGAAGTGTTCTGACTCAAAACACCGATCGCTCTGACATGACGCTGCAAGATATCCTCCGCATGGATCACCAGAAAGTGAACGTGCTGTTTGCAGAAATCATGCAGACCAATGACCCGATGAAGCGTCGCGAATACTTCGGTCAGCTCTACAAAGATCTGCGCGCTCATGCCCTAGCAGAAGACGAAATCGCATACCCCGCAGTGCGCGGCAAATATCCCGAAAGCGATCTGCAAGAGCTGTACAACGAGCAAGATTCTTGGTTGCCCAAGCTCGACCAGATGGCGAAGATGGATATGATGTCTGAGCAGTTCATGAACGAAATTCGTCAGCTCATGAGCGAAGTTCAAGATCACGTTCGTCAGGAAGAAAGCACTTTCTTTGCAGCCGTGCGTGACAGCTTTGGCAAAGAAGAGCAAGAGCGTCTGGGTTCTCAGTTCAAAGCGAAGAAGAGCCAGCTTCAGGACGAAATGAAGTCTTCGATGTCGATGTAATTCGATGTAATTATCCAAACCGTCTCCCTACCCCCTAATGCTGGGAAACTGGGCCCCTAAAAGTCTTCTTTTGCAAGTGAAAGGCTTAGCAGCTTAAGGTCCCCACCCTTCGGGAATTTAGGGGCGGCATCGGACATTGAATATTCATCAAACAACCTCAATTGCAGGTTAAACGATTTATCCCCCCTCAGATTCATATCAGGGGGGATTGCTATGCAAATTAAGTTTTTCACATCTTAAGTTTTTCATATTTGATAAGGAGGTTAAATCATGTCCCCCGAATCTCAAAAGCTTCAGCCCCCGCAGCATCAAAACCAGCAGCCCGGTTTAGAGTCCGAAATGACGCCTAAGCCCCAAGCTGTTGACTCGAAGTACAAAGGCAGCGACAAACTTCTAGATAAAGTCGCGCTTATTACAGGCGGCGATAGCGGGATTGGTCGTGCTGCTGCAATTCTGTTTGCCAGAGAAGGTGCAGATGTAGCGATCGTTTATCTCAACGAACACGACGATGCCCAGCAAACCAAAATGATGATTGAGCAGGAAGGTCGTCGCTGTATTTTGATTCCGGGTGATATTGGTTCGGAAGATTTCTGCAAAGATGCTGTTTCTGAAACGGTTCAGGAATTCGGGCATCTGGATATTTTGGTGAACAACGCCGCTGAACAGCATCCGCAAAAAAGCATTGAAGACATTACCGCAGACCAGCTTGAGCGCACCTTCCGCACGAATATCTTTGGAATGTTCTTCCTGACCAAGGCAGCTTTGCCTCACCTGAAAGAAGGCAGTACCATTATCAACACGACGTCGGTGACTGCTTATCAGGGCAGCCCGGAACTGCTAGATTACTCCTCTACCAAAGGCGCGATCGTAGCATTCACGCGATCGCTGTCAAAGTCTCTGATTGAGAAAGGCATCCGCGTGAACGGTGTGGCTCCGGGACCCATCTGGACTCCGCTCATCCCTGCAACTTTCCCCGAAGACAAGGTGGCACAGTTTGGCAAGCAGGCTCCGATGCAGCGCGCCGGACAGCCCGAAGAAATCGCGCCCTGCTATGTGTTCCTGGCATCCGATGACTCGTCCTACATGTCAGGTCAAATTCTGCACCCGAACGGGGGCGCAGTGGTGAACGGCTAATTGTTACCGTAATCCGAAGTGCCCGATTGATCCATGAAACCTACTCTTTTGTGGGCAATGGATTCACACTTCTTCCAAACCCTCTGCCAACGTTGGTAGGGGGATTATGCTTTCTCGGCTCAGGTTTTCCCTTTAATGTTTCAGGACGTTCTTCGATCGATCAAACATTTCTGGCTACGGCGAATTTATCCTAGCCTTGCCAGTTTGATTGCGGCGATCGGCATGGTGGGCTTGATTAGCTGCTTATCGGTGCTGTGGCTAGTTGCCTATCTTAGCGACGAAATCCTAGAGCGCGAAAACTTTGCGTTTAACACTGCTTTTTTAAACTGGCTGCATCAGTTTACAAATCCGACGCTCGATCGCCTGATGCTGGCGATTACCCATCTGGGAAGTTGGCCGATCGTTGTGCCAATTCTCCTTACTGTTTTTTTAACGCTCTGGCTCAAGCGACAGCGACAGGAAGCACAGATTTTTCTGATTGCCAATATCGGTGCATTTATTCTCAAAAACGCGCTGAAGCTCTTTTTCAAAAATCCCCGTCCGGCGTTGTGGATGCGGCTAATCACTGAAACGTCTTACAGTTTTCCGAGCGGTCATGCGCTGGGGTCAATGGTGCTATACGGCATGATCGCATTTCTGCTTGCAAGGCACTTTCCAAAAAGAGCAGGCTGGTTTTATGGAATCGCAGCCGTGCTAACTGGGGCGATCGGCTTTAGTCGGCTGTATCTGGGGGTGCATTGGGTGACGGATGTTGTCGGCGGCTGGGGAATGGGATTTTTGTGGCTGATGATTTGCGTGGTGATGCTGCGGTTAAAGCAACCGCTTGTGGTTTGATGGCGATAGCGATCGGAGTTTGAGATTTAGAAAGCAACACAAGCTGAAAGCCCCTGGAATCAAAGAATTCAGGGGACTTTTCGCTAACAACGCCGCTAACAATGCAGGTGCGCTCGCAACTCGGACTGAGGATATTGCTTTAGCTCACTTGTTCATCTTGCTTATTTAGCTCACTTGTCGATGCAGGACTTCGGTTCGTTCGGCGAGCTTCTCTCCGCCCGCTTCTGCCAGTGCCCGCACATATTTCGACTTAAATTCTTCCAGCACATCGAGCAGTCTGGACTGAACTTCCTGCAAGGTTTTGTCCTGATCAAATTCTTCGGCGATCGCTTTCCGTAAATTGTGCTGTAGGCGATCAGTAATTTCCTTGCCTTCTGAATCCGAGAGTGCGCCCCTCAGACTCTGATAAATTCCCTGCACTATTGAGTTAGACAACTGCTGCACCACTTGAGTCAAGATTCGTCCCACTCCCGGCATGTGATGAAGCTGGGAATACACGGTCATTTGTTCCAAAGTTCTGGTCAGGCTATGCTGGACCAGCTCCTCGATGTCGGGCTGAATGCGGGGCAGGATGTGATGCACGCTGGTGTCATAAAGCTGATCCGTAATAGCAACCATTTCCTGGGGATTAATCCCGTTTGTTGAGGAGTCCTGATCGGGTAAAGCAGACGATAGCCATTCGATCGGATTACCCTCGCGCAGGGACTCTTTCATCTGGTCAATAATTTGAATTCCCACAATTCCGGCTAAATCGGCTCCGACGGTGACGATCGTATCTCGCTGTACCTGTACCCGGATTGGTTCCAGATCGAGTATATCGACTAGATACAGGCGCAGAGCAACCGGAATGACCCGCAGCCACCGCCAAAACGGAAGCAGTAACAGCAAGTCATACCATTCACGCAGTACCACATCGATCCAGGTTAAATCGGGATTACGACGACGAATCAGGAGAATTCGCATCAGCATATCAACCGCAAAAATCAAAACAAACGGCAGATCAATCAGCCAGAAATAATCGATCGCTGCGCCCCAGGAGTTGACTCTGCGGTAATAGTTTGTCTGAAAAAATGGCTGAATCTGAGCATCCCAAAATGCGAGTTCCTGCTGCCATCCCTGCTGTTCGAGATATGCAGAACTCCAGAATTGATCAAAAGCATCGCGGGTAAAGGGTTGCCCTGTTCTCGTCCGCATATTCTGCTGCACTGTTGCCAGTACTTCTTCTCCACGGGGCGCAGCAAAGGCTGTCGTTAACTGCTGGCTCAGGATTCGCAGTTCCTGCAGCGAGTCTTCCACTTGAGGTGACTGCAACTCGTATTCGGCAAACTGGCCCTTCAGGCGATCGACCTGCATCTGGTAATACTGAGTTTCAGGATGAACCTCAACCCCCTTTACCGGATCATAAATCTGAGTAATATCAGGTAAATATTGCCTGTACACTGGACGCAGATTAAAGTAAGTCAGATCAAAAAAGACTAGCCCCAAATTAATCAGAGCAACGATCGCAATAATCAGCGCGGTGCGAGGATGACGGCGTTCAAAATCAGGCTTAAATTTAACCATAGTCGCTTGGAATAACGGTACTCAACTGCTTACATCAGACCTGCATCAGGCTGCATCAGACTTGTATTAGGTCTGCATCAGACGGCGCGAAAATCGGTGCGAATTTGCACCACGGTCTGACCTTCAGCTTCGATCGTTAATCCTCATGCTCGATCAGGCATCGTTCTGGAGTATTACCCCCTTTCCTTAGCGCACCTGCTGACCTAATTACCCACTCTCCTCACCACGCTCTCGATCGCCCTCACTAGCTCATCCGGGTCAACGGGCTTCACTAAATGGCGAGCAAACCCAACAGCAAGTGCCTGCTGCTGGTCGAGTTCGCTAGCGTAGGCAGTGAGAGCGATCGCAGGCAAAAAACCATTTTTAAGCACGAGCGATCGAATCTGGCGCATCAGGGTATAGCCATCTATTTCGGGCATTCCGATGTCGCTAATCAGCAAATCAAATTCCGATCGAGCGATCGCCTGAATTGCTGCTTTTGCTGAGCTAACCGCAATTGGAACCGCCCCCGATCGCTTGAGGGTAAAGGCAATGAGGTCACGGGTATCGTTGTCATCGTCCACGACCAGAACGCGCAGTCCAGTGAGGAGATGAGGCGGTGCGGGGGTGGGAAGATGATTTGCTCCCCATCCTGATGTTCTGCTGTCCCCATCTATTTCCCGATCGCCCAGACTTCTCAACAGGGGCAGTGTGACGATAAACGTTGTGCCTTTTCCCTCGCCTTCGCTGGTTGCTTTCACGGTTCCGCCGTGGAGTTCCACCAAATGCCGCACAATCGCCAGCCCCAAGCCCAAGCCGCCAAATTTGCGCGTGGTTGCTCCGTCTTCCTGCCGGAAATAGTCAAACACATGGGGAAGAAAGTGGGGGTGGATGCCTTTTCCGGTATCGGTGACGGTGATTTGGGCGAGGGTGGGAATGGCGGACTGGCAGGGTAGAGAGGAGTCAGAGGAGGTTGTGTCTGCTGCTGTACTCGCTGCACGGTTCTCCAGCTCTCTATCTTTCCCTTTCCTCATTTCCCGATGCTTACTTTCCACCTGCTCTAGCGTGACCTGGATCCTGCCGCCATTCGGCGTGAACTTGACAGCGTTTGAGAGCAAGTTCCAGATCACTTGCTGCAAGCGGTTTGGATCCCCTGAAACACAGGCAGCTATTGGAAGGAGATGGGTTTGAATTTGGATTGATTTTGCTTCGGCGGCAAGGCGCACGGTTTCGATCGCCACTTCGATCGTTTCATTTAAATTCACCTGGCTCACATTCAGGCTGAGCCTGCCGCGCAGAATCCGGGAGACATCGAGCAGGTCTTCGATCAGCTGGGTTTGCAGTTTGGCGTTGCGTTCGATAATTTCAAGGGCGCGATCGGTTGCGGTTTGATCGAGCCGCTGTTCGCGCAGGAGTTTTGACCAGCCCAGAATCGGGTTGAGGGGCGATCGCAGTTCGTGAGACAGCACGGCGAGGAATTCGTCTTTGATCCGGTTGGCGGCTTCTGCCTGGGTGCGGGCAGTTTGCTCGGCGGCGTAGAGGTGTGAGTTTTCGATCGCTACCGATGCCATTTGAGCAAGCTGCATCAAAATATCTTCGTCGGCTGCGGTAAATTCTCCTTCATACTTATCGGAAAGCTGAATCAGACCGAGATTTTTACCATTTCTGCAAATCAGAGGGGCTGCTAGCCAGC